>SXSX01000191.1 GCA_005793295.1 Burkholderiales bacterium
ATGAGGGTGTCGTATGCGTTGAGCAGCGGGTCGGTCTGCGTCTCTGCCAACAAAATACCGTCGGTCATCAACTTCACCGAGGCATCGCGGCTTAATCGATCTTGAAACCGCACCTTGTAGCCGACCACGTCACCTAAAGGCGTATTCAACTCTTGGGCGATGCGCTTGGCCACGGAGCTTGCGGCGATGCGCCTGGGTTGGGTGTGACCAATGAGTTTGCCAGGGCGAGCGGGGGAACCGTCGGGATGGGTTTTGGGATAGTTAAGACGGCCACGACCCAAAGCCAGTGCGATTTTGGGGAGCTGCGTGGTTTTCCCTGAGCCTGTTTCACCACACACAATGATGACTTGGTTGGCCTGAAGGGCTGCCATGATTTCTTCCCGCCTGGCCGAGACAGGCAGGTCTTCTGGAAAATCAATCACAAGCGGGGAAGCGGGAACGAGGGACAAGCGCAATACCAAAATAAAGGATTCGCATTATCCCAGTGAACACATACAGAGTCCCCCACAGGCTTTTTTCTGCAATACACTGAGACAACGCAGCACTTTGACACACTAGACTTTGCCCATGACCTCTGTATTTAACTTTACCTTTGTGCCTTGGTTTCGTTCGGTCGCACCCTACATTCACAAGTTTCGCGACCAAACTTTTGTCGTTGGCATTGCGGGTGAAGCGATCGCGGCGGGTAAGCTGCCCCATCTCGCCCAAGACCTCGCCATGATTCAAAGCATGGGCGTTAAAGTGGTTTTGGTGCACGGCTTTCGTCCTCAAGTGAATGAACAGTTAAAGGCCAAAGGACACACCCCTAAATACGCGCAAGGTCTTCGTATTACCGATGAAGTGGCTCTCGATTGCGCCCAAGAAGCGGCCGGCCAACTGCGATACGAAATAGAAGCCGCATTTAGCCAAGGGCTGCCCAACACCCCCATGGCAGACTCCACGGTGCGGGTTATTTCGGGCAACTTTATTACCGCGCGGCCGGTCGGCATTGTTGACGGCGTTGATTTTCAACACTCCGGCGTGGTTCGAAAAGTAGATACCGCAGGCATTAGCCGTGTGCTCGACATGGGCGCAATGTTGCTGCTCTCCCCTTTTGGTTTTTCACCGACTGGTGAAGCCTTTAATCTCACCATGGAAGAGGTAGCCACCTCGGTCGCTACCGCTTTGCAGGCAGACAAATTGATTTTCTTAACCGAGGTTCCCGGTTTGCGCATGCGCCCAACCGAGCCCGCCAGCGAAGACAACCCCATTGACACCGAACTACCGTTGGCCGCGGCAGAAAAATTACTGGCTGAACTTCCTGCGGCGGTCGACCCCACGGATGTTCCTTTTTACCTTCAACACTGCGTGACTGCATGTAAATCGGGGGTGGAACGCAGCCACATCATTCCGTTTGCTGTCGATGGCGCCATCTTGCTTGAGGTTTATGTGCATGACGGAATCGGCACCATGATCGTCGACGAAAAGCTAGAAAGCCTGCGGGAAGCCACCGACGAAGATGTGGGTGGAATTTTGCAACTGATTGAACCCTTTGAGCGCGACGGCACCTTGGTTAAACGCAGCCGGACTGAAATAGAGCGCGACGCGGGCAATTACACGGTGATTGAACACGACGGCGTGATCTTCGCCTGCGCGGCTTTGTACGCCTACCCTGAATCTAAAACCGCAGAGATGGCTGCGCTGACGGTGTCTCCCGATGTTCAAGGGCAAGGCGACGGCGAGCGCGTTCTCAAGCGCATCGAACACCGCGCTAAAGCCGCTGGCCTCGACAGCATTTTTGTACTCACCACGCGAACCACCCATTGGTTTTTAAAACGCGGGTTTGTCTTGGTGGATGCCGACTGGCTTCCAGAAGGCAGAAAGCGCAAATACAACTGGGACCGAAAAAGCCAGGTGCTGGTGAAAAAGCTAGCCTGAGCAAATCCGTCGCATTGGGCAGCATTTTTCCGCTTTGGATTTAGCGGCGAAGCTGCCGAATTGCGAGAAGCGCGGATGCCAAACCGATGGCACAAAAACAGACAAACGACCAATTTGCAATCGAGCCGCCTAAAAACGTCCAGTCAACTGCAGAACAGTCGCCACTACCTTTAAACAGCATCGGGATCACCCGCTTAAGAGGGAAGTTCTCAATCATTCCGTACAGATCACGGCCACAACTCACCACCTCCGGCGGATACCACTGAAGCCAGCTTTGACGGGCTGCAACAAAAGCGCCCAAGGCGCTGAGCACTAGCAAGAGTACGCTGGAATTGACCAGGAAGAATCGCGCTTTTTGCGTACTGGCAGCAGCGGCCAATACAGCAATCAAAACCATGACATAGCGCTGAACGATGCACATGGGGCACGGCTCTAGGCCCAGCCCATGCTGCAAATAAAAGCCAAAGGCGAGCAAACCGACACACGCTACGCTCATCAAAGCGAACAAGCGCCGGGGGTGGCTATCCAAAACAGTCCAAAGAAAATTCACATGCTTCCTCATAAAAATGCTAATTCCCCTTGCCATTTTGCACCCAAGACAGGCCCAAGTCCTCGGTTTCAACCATAAACCGAATAAGATTGGGTTTTTGATTTTTATGACTTTAAGGCAAGCATGGCACGTACCGTTCAATGTATCAAGTTAGGCACCGAAGCAGAAGGTTTGGACTTTGCGCCCTACCCTGGCGACTTGGGTAAACGCATTTGGGAAAGCGTGAGCAAAGAGGCTTGGGCTGCGTGGCTGAAACACCAGACCATGTTGGTCAATGAAAACCGTCTCAATTTAGCCGATGCGCGGGCACGTCAATACTTAGCCCGCCAAATGGAAAACCACTTTTTCGGAGATGGCGCGGACGCGGCCCAAGGCTACGTTCCTCCAAGCGCATAAACACGGATGCCATGAGCGCCTCCCCAGACAAAGCATTGGCTTGGGCTGGGCGTTTTGCTTGGACGGTTCTAGACACTGCGATTTTTCAGCTTGACGCATTTTTAGATACTTGGCTTGTGTGGCGAAAACATGAATTTCGCCCTCGGATGCTTCACTACGTTGGCATGGGGAGTTTCGAGGAATACACCCACTTTGTGAACGATACGTCAGATCGAAGCCATTCAACTTCGAACGAAGTGGTGTTGCAAACGCTGCGCGCTGCCTGCGCAGACCTGACCCCAGGCATCCACCGGATTCTTTTAGACCAAGGCCAACTCTCACTCACCCTGTGCCTTGGCGACCCTACAACGATGCTAGGTGCGCAAACCATTCAAGCAGACCAAGTCTGTCTTGGTGCGAACTTTGCAAAATGGGATATGCGAGAGCGTGAAGCTTTACGACGCTGCTGCAAACCTGAGGCGCTTCCTTCGGAATTTATGGCGCTTAGACCGCGAACTCGGAATTTGCAAAACCTCACCCTCGCTCAAACCGCACCCAAGCGCTGCGCCGTGATTGGGGCGGGTATCAGCGGCGCAAGTATCGCCAATGCCTTAGCCAAGCGCGGTTGGACGGTTCAGGTTTTTGATAGCTATGAAACACCTGCCGCAGGCGCATCCGGTTTGCCGGCCGGCTTGGTTGTTCCCCAACCCACGGTTGACGACAGCACCAGTTCACAAATTTTGCGCCGGGCGTGCCATCTGATGTTGCAACACCTGCGAGCGAACTTGGTGCGTGGACATGATTTTGATGATGGTGGCGTTTTACAAAAATCTCCCAACGCTATTTTTCATTCGAACGCGGCTTGGCTTAAGCCCAAAAAAATGGTGAGTGCGTGGTTGGAACACCCGCTGATTGAATTCAAGGGCAACGCAGAAGTCGCTGCCCTGGAACGCGTGAATGGTGCTTGGAAGTTGCTAAACGCTCAGGGCGAAATTTTGGCTGTCGCAGACATCGTGGTGGTAGCCTGCGCAATGGGCTTATCCACGCTAAAGATCAATGGCAATTTACTCACATCCCTTGCTGATGAGTGCATCCAAAATATACAGAGTCTTCAACCGGTGCATGGCACCTTGAGCTTGGGCGAACTCCCCCACGATTTTGAGCAAAATTCCCATTGGCCCACGCACCCCGTTAACGGCAATGGGAGTTTTCTCCCTTGTATTCCTGGGCCTCACAATCTATGGATGGCGGGCTCTACGTTTGAGCCAGGTCCAAAAGCTCAGGAGCCCACGCCCGAGCGTCAACACCTAGAGAACTGGGCGCGGCTTAAACAACTTTTACCGCTTGTCACTGATGATTTACAAACGCAATTTGAACAAGCCCAGGTTCGACATTGGCAAAACATCCGATGCGTCAGCCACGACCGGCTGCCTTTGGTCGGGCCTCTAGAGGCCGGTCCCGATGCGACCCTGTGGGCAAGCGTAGGAATGGGAGCGCGGGGGCTGACCTTGGCGGCGATGTGCGCACAACTTTTGGTTGCACGGCTATGCGGCGAACCGCTACCGATAGAAAAATCGCTCGCGCGTAAACTTGATTCTCAGCGCGTCAGGCGCAAGAAACACAGCGTAAAGGAAACTCCGTGATTTTGGTTGCAGGTTCTGCCAATGTAGATTTTATGGTCCGTGCCAACCATATTCCAATACCTGGGGAAACCGTACTTGGGCGAAGTTTCGAAACCTTTGCCGGTGGAAAAGGCGCCAACCAAGCCGTGGCTTGCTGCAAAGCGGGTGGAGCAACAACCCAACTGCTTGTAGCATTGGGAGCAGATGAACATGCGACCGTCATTGAAGCATCCGTTAAAGCGGGGGCTGTGGAATTGCTCCCCGTTCGCATTGCGAAGGTATCTACTGGTGCAGCGTTTATTTGCGTCTCCGATGACGGTGAAAACGCCATCACCGTGGCCCCCGGAGCCAATGCCTATTTGCTGCCCCAACATTTGCCCGACTTGAGCAAGATCAGCCATTTGTTACTGCAACTGGAAACTCCACTAGACACCATCATCGCCTTCGTCAAAGCTGCAAAAAGGCAAGGGGTACAAGTCGTTTTGAACGCGGCCCCAGCGGAAGCTTTGCCAAGAGACCTCCTGCTAATGGTCGATATTTTGATCGTCAACGAGGGCGAGTTAATGACCTTGGCAAACGAAACACGCTCGGTTGAATTGGCCTTAGAAAAACTTCCATGCCAAAGCGTTGTGGTGACCTTGGGTGAAAGAGGGTGTTTGGCGCGGCATAACGGCACGCTGTACCAACAAGCCGCTTTCCCCATCAAAGCCTTAGACACCACGGCTGCCGGAGATACTTTTTGCGGTGTCTTGGTCGCCCAATTAAGCCAAGGCTCTGATTGGCAAACGGCATTGCGGTTTGCAAGCGCGGCGAGTGCATTGACCTGTCTAACATTGGGGGCCCAATCAAGCATCCCTTCGGCGCTTGAGGTAGCTCAATTTTTAGAAAATCACTAACCATGGAAGCACACCGCAAACACACCGTGATTTTCGACACCGACCCCGGTGTTGACGACGCGATGGCGCTGTATTTCGCCCTGGCGCACCCGGACATCGATCTGATCGGCATCACCACCACGTTTGGGAACGTCACCGTAGAACAAGCCGCCAAAAATGCACTTTACCTTTGTGCGATCGCAGGTCGCGGCGAAATTCCTGTTACCCAAGGCGTATCTCAACCACGCGTCAAACACGTAGAAGCGCCGCCTGATTTCATTCACGGCGCCGACGGCTTGGGAAACTTGCCTTCAAGGCACTCCGCATCGAACACCCTTGACCCGCGAAGCTCTGCCCAATTGATCGTGGACACGGCCCGCCAACATCCCGGAAAAGTTTCAGTCGTTGCCGTGGGGCCTTTAGGTAACCTCGCCCGGGCGTTAGAGCTGGAGCCTGAGCTACCTGCTCTGCTGAGTAAGGTCGTGGTGATGGGAGGTACGGTTTTCGAACCCGGAAATGTTTCTCCTGTTGCAGAGGCGAATATTTGGAACGACCCGCATGCGGCCGATCTCGTATTTGGAGCAGGTTTCCAACTCACGATGGTCGGGCTCGATGTCACCCACCGCGTCATCCTCCCGCTGGCGCTTTTCGAGCGCATTGCAAAGCACCACCATCACCCTGCAACGGATGTCCTATTACACGCGGTGGCTTTTTATTCTCATTTTTACAGTGCGCAGCATCCCCAAGTAGCCAAAGTGCACGGCTGTTTTGGTCACGATGTTTTGGCCTTCATAGCACTGACGCAGTCCGAAATCTTTAGATGCGAAAGTGGTCGCGTTCGCGTAGCAACTGAAGGACTGGCCCAAGGCCAAACGATGTTGAAGCGCACCCTTGCAACATACCCACAACCGGGCTGGGAAAACGACGTGCCAGAGACCACGGTTTGTATGCAAGTCGAAGCGGATGCTTGCATTCGTCAGATCGAAGCTGTCTTAATGAGCGACTGGCTAAAGACGAAGTAGGAATATCAGGCGCAATAGGTGATTTGGGAATATAGAAATAGCAAAAATGTAGTTTTAGTTTGAAGCAAGAGAAACTACAGTGGCGTCCATCTCTCATTTCTTGCTTGTATGTACCAGTACACCGATTTCGATCAAACCTTCGTCCAAACCCGCGCCGCCCAATACCGAGACCAACTCACACGCAATCTGGCAGGCACTTTAGGGGACGACGAATTTCGCCCTTTGCGCCTACAAAACGGCTGGTACATCCAACGCTACGCACCCATGCTCAGAGTGGCCGTCCCCTACGGCGAGCTCAACAGCGCACAACTGCGGGTTTTGGGGCGCATTGCTGAAGAATTTGATACCCCTCCACCTGAGCTCCTTGCCCATGCGCAAAAGACCCAAGACAAGATTGGCAATGGGCCTGCTCCCAAATTAACCACCAACTACGGCCACTTCACCACCCGACAAAACGTCCAGTTCAATTGGATTCCGATTGAGAAAAGTGCCGACGTGATGGACCTTTTGTCCAGCGTGAATTTGCACGGCATCCAAACCAGCGGCAATTGCATCCGCAACATCACCAGCGACGAACGCGCTGGCATTGCCACCGACGAAGCGGTTGACCCACGCCCCTATGCCGAGGTCTTGCGCCAATGGAGCACGCTACACCCTGAGTTTGCCTACCTTCCACGCAAGTTCAAGATTGCAATCACAGGGTCAATTGAAGACCGCGCTGCCATTGCTTGGCACGACGTAGGTTTGCGCGTGCTGAAAAATGACGCAGGTGAGGTGGGTTTTCAAATCTTGGTGGGTGGCGGCATGGGGCGAACCCCTGTCATTGCCACTGAAATCAAAGCGTTTTTACCTTGGGACCAAATCATCAATTACCTAGAAGCGATCGTTC
>SXSX01000192.1 GCA_005793295.1 Burkholderiales bacterium
AAAACTGATGGGGGTACTCGTGAACGCGTTGCAAAGCGTCGGGGATGCCCACGGATTCAAGCATCTCAACCGCCCGTGCTAGGCTATTTTGGGCATTCAAGCCCTGGTGCAAGCGCACCGATTCCGTGATCTGATCACCCACACTGTAGGCGGGGTTCAGCGAAGTCATGGGTTCCTGAAAAATCATCGAAATACGGTTGCCGCGCACACGCCGCATTTGCGCTTCGGGAAGTTGCAGCAGATCGCGACCTTCAAACAAAATTTGACCCGAGGTGATGCGGCCAGGCGGCTGCGGAATGAGCCGCATCAAGGCCAGGGCCGTGATGCTTTTGACGCAACCGGATTCGCCCACTAAGCCAAGCGTTTCACCGCGTTGGATGTGCAGTTGAATGTCTTCCAGTACGTGGGCGGTACCGCCTCGGGTCTGGAACTCCACGCCCAGCCCTTTCACTTCGAGCAAGGGCACCATGTCGGTCACTGTATCAGTCATGTCAATTGGGGTGGTTTTACGATTGACTTGTGGCTCAGCGCAAATGCATTTTGGGATTCAGCGCATCGTTAAGGCCATCGCCCACCAGACTCACCGACAACACCGTTAGGAAAATCGCAGCGCCAGGCAGCGTTACAGCCCACCAACACTCCAGGATGTGGCGGCGATTAGAGCCAATCATCATGCCCCAACTCATTACGTTGGGGTCGGACAAACCCAAAAAACTCAGACCGGCTTCAAACAGGATGGCAACACCCACGACCAACGTGGCCGAGACGATCAATGGCGCCATGGCATTGGGTAAGATTTCGTGCCAAATCAGACGCCAGTGGCTGGCTCCCATGGTGCGCGCCGCGTTTACGTATTCGAGTCCACGCAGGCGAATAAATTCAGCCCGCGTCAGGCGGGCGGTACCTGTCCAGCTGACCATGCCAATGGCGCAGATCACCACGCCCAGACTGGGTTCAAACAAGGTAACCAACACCATGGCAAACAGCAGGGCAGGGAGCACTTGGAATAGCTCAGTCAAGCGCGATAACAGTGCGTCGATCCAACCACCAAAATATCCTGCAAGTGCGCCAACAGTGATGCCAATAAGTACGGTAATTGCCGCCGAGCTCACACCCACCAGCAGTGTGGCGCGCCCACCGATCAACATACCAGCCACGATGTCGCGCCCGAGGTAATCACTGCCAAGCCAGTAGCGGGTGTCCGTAAAGGGTTCTGTAAAGGGTGGAGCAGAGATGCCAAAAGGAGCCACGCCGTACAAGGATGGGCCGACCAGCATGATGAGAATCACCATTAACAGCACGACCAGGCCCAGCATGGCTGCCTTGTTGCTTCTGAATACCCGCCATGCTTCACGCCATGGCGACAGGGCGAGCACAGCATGTTGTTCGGTTGAAGGTGTCGATTTCGGGGAAGGAGAAGTCATTATTTGCCCCGCAAGCGAGGGTCGATCCAGCGGTAGCTCAAATCCGTGAGTAGGTTTGCCGCAATCACAAAGAGGGAGGAAAAAGTCAGAACGCCCAGCAAGGTGGGGTAATCCCGCCCAAGGATGGCATCCAGCGCCAAGGTCCCTAAGCCAGGCCAAGAAAACACTGTTTCAACCAATACCGCCCCTGAGATCAGGTTGCCAAACTGCAAGCCCGCAATCGTCACGATCGGCATTAGAGCATTGCGCAGGGCATGCTTGAAGACCACCACAGCCTCATTCAGACCCTTGGCCCGAGCGGTGCGAACATAGTCCGAGCTAAGTACTTCAAGCATGCTGGCACGTGCCAGGCGGCTGTATTGGGCCAGGTAGACGAGGGTTAGTGTGAGTGCGGGCAAGACCAAGTGGTGCAGCGCATCCATCGCGGCCGCCCAGCCAGTGGCGCCGTAGTTGCGCACGTCGTACATGCCTGCTATGGGCATGACCGGCCAGACTTTACCAAAAAGGATCACCAACAAAATACCTGTCCAAAATACCGGCATGGCCAGCCCGGCCAATGAAACAATGGTTACGACCGCACTGGCAAAACTTTTGGGCTTGAGGGATGCAAAAACCCCCAACAGTGTTCCGACAGCAATGGCCACCAATAGCGACGTCAAAACCAACAAAATGGTTGGTCCAATGCGGTCGGCAATCAGGCTGCTCACTGGTCTGTTGTAGGTGTAAGACACGCCGAGGTCTCCTCTTACACTTTTGCTCAGATAGGTGAAGAACTGCTCAGGCAAAGGCTTATCAAGCCCATATGCCTTTTTAATGCTGTCGATAACGGATTGGTCCCCGCCGCCCATTTCACCGGCTATCACCGTGGCTGGATCACCGGGCGCTGCATGGATCAGCGCAAAGTTAACCGCTAAAACAGCCACCATCAAACCTGCTGCGACCAGTAAGCGGCGCAGCAGCAGAATCAAGAATTTCAACTCACATTTTCCGAGTGTTTAAGCTTTGATGCTGGAATCATTGATGCCATCTACCAAACCCCAAATACCGGCAGGGCGGTTTTGGATTTTGTTGTGAAAAGCCATGTTGAAATTGATTTCAATTAGAAACGCCACAGGGCAATCATCGACCACTATTTTTTGCATCTGTGAGTACATTGCTTTGCGCTTGGCCATGGAAGGTTCCTTTGCTGCATTGGCCAATAGTTCGTCGACTTTTGGATTGCTGTAGTTTTGGGTGTTAGACCAAATAATTCCTGGCTTGATGTTTGAACTGAGCCATGTTCGATGAACACCAATCACTGGGTCACCCCAATTCCAAACAGAGTCAAGTGTCATATCGAATTGGTGTGAAGCAACACGCCTTGCCCAACTTGGGAAATCAGGGGATGCTCTGACATTCACTTCAATTCCTACTTTTGAAAGAGCAATTTTTGTGTATTCTTGTGAAACCATCAGTTCAACGCTACCTGGGATGTAATCCAAGTCGAGGGTTAAGCGGATCCCGTTGGCCCCAGGCTTGAGCCCGACTTCGTCAAGCAATTGAGCCGCCTTTTGCAAATTCAAATCATATTTTTCGACTTTTGGCTCATAAAAAGGACTGCCAGCAGCGATCGGCCCAGTAGCCCGTGTGTGAACCTTGCCAAGTAGCGTTTCAACCAAATATTTTTTATCAATAGCAAAGTTAATGGCTTGCCTGACTCGCTTATCCGCAAGTTTGGGACTCTTGGTGTTGAATGCAAGCCATGCGATAGGACCAATAGCGGGTGAAGTTGACGCCAAAGTAACATTGGGCAACTTGCTTGCTCGACTGATTTGGCCGACATCCGTTAGCTCAGAATGGATATCTATTTCACCCCGCTCAAACGCCAGCATCATGCTGGAAGTATCTTTGAATTCACGAATGATGATGCGGTTGAGCTTAGGCGTATCCTTCAAGAAGAATTTATCAAAGCGCTCTAAGACTGTGAATTCTCCGGGCTTGAACTCCACCAATTTAAACGGACCAGAACCAATGGGGTTTGCGTTTCTAGGGTGAACTTTCACATCAGTTCCGTCGCCAAAAATATGCTTCGGAATGATTGGAGTAAGCGAAGTTGACATTGCCAAAAGTAACGCGGGATGTGGCTCTAAAAGTCGGACTACTGCGGTATGGGGGTCTGACACCGTAACGGCGTTGACTGGCCCGTACATGGTCTTGAAGGGGTGGTTGTCTCTAATCGTCTCGATCGAGAACTTGACGTCTTCGGCCGTAATCGGCTTGCCATCATGAAAAACTGCGTCTTTGCGAAGATAAAGCGTGACACTGCGGTTGTCGGGAGATAAGTCCCAGCGCTCCGCAAGATAGGGCTGGGGCTTCCAGTTGGCATCCATGCGAATAGGCGACGCAAATAACTGAGCCGCAGGCATCATCGTTGCTATCCCACTTTGAACAGCGGAGTTCAGGTGCCGTGGTTTTTGCGTCGTGCCAATGACCAAAACCCCGCCCTTGGCGGCTTGAGCTGCAACATGCATCGGAATTCCAAAAATGCTGGCCGTAGTTCCGGCAGCTGCGAATTTTAGAAATTTACGTTTATCAAAATTTTCCATGTGAGACTCCTGATGGGTCGTGCTGATTTATTGTCGACAGACTAAGCTGATTCTGATGCTTAATTTCTACAGCTTGAAAACAAATACATTAAAAGAATGCAACGCACAAAAAGAAAGTTTCTTTCCGTTTAATGCGTTGCTGATTTTTTCAATAAGGCGGACTTTTTAAAGCAACCTTACTTGCCTGAAGGCGCAGCGACTTGGGTCCATTTCCCATTTTTAATCATGTCAATAGAAGCCATTTCAGGGCCCACATGGTTGTTCGTGAAAGTTTGGCGTGAAAACGTAGTGAAGTCTTGGTGTGGAACCGTTTGCAATGCTTTTGCCAAGGATTGAGAGCTCAGGTTACGGCCATTGGCTTGCAAGCCTGCGATGAACCAAGAGGTGTAAGAGTAAGAATTGGCAGCATTTTCATCCGCATCCATGTTGAATTTCTGTTTGAAATCCGCTAAGAATTTTTTAGCTGCTGGCTCTGTGGTTTCAGGATCATGCAATTTCCAGCCACCAATTCCGTATAAACCTTCGACTGACTCTTTACCTGTTTTAGCAACAATAGAAGACCGTCCTGGAAGAGCAGTCAACACCTTGACGTCTGACCAGTTGAGTTTTTTTACCTCTGACATCACACCCACTGTGTCACGCAAAATACTGGCCATAAAAATCATGTCAACGTTAGCTGCTTTCATTTTTGCAACTTGCGATGAAAAATCAATATCCCCAGCCTTGGTAGAGGCTTCAGCTGCTAGCGTTGCCGTGCTATTTTTGAGTGATTCGACGAGTCCTGCTTTGACCAAATCACCCAACGGGCCTTCTTGGTAGATAAATCCAACCTTTTGGACTTTCCAATTTTTGATGGCCCAAGAAACACCGTTATTGGTTGTGGTGTCGTAGTTTTGAACCGTGGTGAAAAGTAACGGGCTGTTGCCGCTGACTTTTTGAATGATCCCTGATGCGGCCCATGGCGCAAACACCAAAACACCTGCATCGGTTGCAGCTTTTACCGTAGCTGCATTTGCACCAGAACCAAACGTATTGAGCAGCGCAAAAACATTGTCACTTTTAACCAGTTTTTGAACTGCACGAACGGCCATTTGCGGTTGGCTTCCATTGTCTTCAACGAGCAGTTTTACTTTTCTTCCATGCACACCGCCAGCGGCATTGATTTCGTCAATGCGCAATTGCATTCCATTTCGAAGCATCGGCATACCGGGGGCCGCTGGACCTGATAAATCAATATGGCTGCCGATCAAAATTTCGGTATCACTGACGCCCTGTGTTTGCGCGTGAGTCGTGCCGAGCAAAAATGGCAACATACCCATTGCGAGTATGGTACTTTTAAAATTAAATCGCATAATTGTCTCCTTGTTAATTAAATATATCCGCTTGGCCATTTTCGGAAATGCGTGAATACCCTGAGTAGCCTTCTCAGTTTGGGTACATGGTTTCGATCAGCGCCGCATACTTGCGGGCGATGACCTTGCGCTTAAGTTTCATCGTAGGCGTTAATTCTTCATCCTCGGCAGTGAGTTGCTCGCCAATGATTTTGAAATCTTTAATTTGTTCAACCCGTGCCAACTTGGCGTTAATTCGCTCGATTTCACTTTGAATCAATTCGTTGATCTCCAGTGACCGTGTCAAGCTACTAAAATCAGTGTAAGGAACTTGATGTTCTTGGGCATACCGCCCCACATGCTCTTGATCGATCATGACCAAGCAAGTGAGGTACTTTCTCGCATCACCAATGATGACGGCATCGGTGATGTAAGGGCTAAACTTCAGCAGGCTTTCGATGTGGCTAGGGGTAATATTTTTCCCGCCTGACGTAATTAAAATGTCTTTAATCCTGTCTCGGATGGCAAGATATCCTTCAGAATCGATTTCTCCGCAGTCGCCCGTGTGCAGCCATCCTTCTGAATCAATCGTTTCTGCGGTCCTTTCTGGCAAGTTCCAATAACCGCCGAAAACGTGTGGGCCACGGACTAATATTTCGTTACTTTCGCCAATTCGAATTTCCGTGTCAGGTGCCTTGATGCCTGCCCATCCCAATTTCAATCCGCCTTTCGGGGTTGAGGTACAAAACCCCGTGGTCTCCGTCATCCCAAAGGCTTCTCGGAGTTCGATGCCGCAGCTTAAATACCAGCGGATTAAATCAGGCGGTACGGGTGCGGCTCCCGTGAGCGCATTTTTCACATTTTGCATACCTAAAAAAATACGAACGTTTCGCATTGCAACCCAATTCAATGCGCTCTGAAATACATTCAGACTCTTGGGTTTAAGGCCTTGTAGCTGTTCCTCCACATGGGCAGAACTCCATTTTTGGGCCGTTTGGTAAGCCCAACGCGCAGGCCAAATTGCGTCGCGCATGAACAAATCAATCTGAGAGTACATTTTTTCCCAGAAGCGGGGTGGTGCGAAGACCACATGGGGAGCCACTTCGCGCAGGTCGTTAAAAACAGTTCCGGAGTTTTCTGGAAAATGAACGATCAGTCCAATAGCCAAAGGGTTGTAAACCGAGGCCATACGTTCTGCGATATGACAGAGCGGTAAAAATGACACCGATTTATCACCGGGTTGAACGTCTAAATACTGGGTTGCGAGCTGCAGTTGAAATACCAGGTTGCGGTTTGAAATCATTGCCCCTTTGGGCGCCCCTGTGGTTCCTGAGGTGTAGACCAAAAATGCCAAGTCATCCGAAAGGGTTTGGTCAATCGCAGCTTCAAAATCGACAGATTGGGTTTTTGCAAGCTCACGACCTTTGGCTAAGAAATCATCAAAAAAACTGATCGAAGAATCCTCCAAGCTGCGGAGACCATCATGGTCCATTACCACGATGTGCTTGAGTTTCGGGCATTTGGCGCGAATTTCTAATGTTTTATCCAGTTGTTCTTGGTTTTCGACAAACAGAATCTGTGCATCTGAATCTAGGAGGACATGTTGCAACTGCTCACCAGAAGATGTGGGGTAAACGCCGTTTCCAACCATTCCCATGCACTGCGCAGCCATATCGATAAACAACCACTCGGGACGGTTTTCCGCAAGTACACACACGACCTGGCCATGGCCTATCCCTAGGGCTTTCATCGCTAAACCGACAGACCGAACATGGCTGTAGTACTCTTGCCAACTGGTACTTTGCCAAAGTCCTCGTCTTTTATGCCGCAGTGCTGGTTGTTTCGCCCAGGTGTTGCACCTTTGTCGAAACAGTCGTGCAGGAGTATCCTCCCCTGCGAAGCTGATTACTTTATTTTCTGGACTCATGTTTTTTTTGGTAGGGATTGATAGGTTGATTGAGATTTCAGCGCCATGTTTTGCGTCTCTTCCAACGTTGAGAGGTCCCACTAAGGCCTTGTGCAACGTGCCCACCGAGATAGGCCTCTTTGACATCCGACTTTTGACTCAATGCTTCGCAGGTATCGGCGGCTACGATTCGCCCGAGTTCCATGATGTAACCAAAATCAGCATGGGCTAGAGCAATTGCTGCGTTTTGTTCGACGACCAATACAGAGGTTCCCGTTTCTTGGCGGATCCGACTGATGATATTGAAAATCTCCTTAGTCAACAAAGGTGAAAGTCCCAATGAGGGTTCATCGAGCATCAGTAATTTGGGCTGTGCCATATACGCTCTACCAATGGCTAGCATCTGTTGTTCTCCCCCTGAAAGTAGACCGGCGTGTTGTTGTTCACGCTCTTTTAATCGAGGGAACCACTGAAAGACTCTTTCTAGGTCTTTGCTCACTCCGCTGGGATCGCGTCGTGTGTAAGCGCCCATATTTAAGTTTTCTCGTACGCTTAAGAAAGGATAAATTTGTCTGGCCTCGGGGACTAAAACGAGACCATGTCGGCATACCTTATCTGCGTCAAGTCCATGGATGGCTTGATCATTAAAGAGGACCTGACCTTTGAATGGATCAATGACTCCCGCAAGCGTATTGAGGAGGGTTGTCTTACCTGCTCCATTGGCACCAAGCACGGCAACCATTTGTCCTTTTTCAACTTGCAAGTTAACACCCTGCATTGCGGCAATGGGGCCGTACCACGTTTCTAAATTGCGCACCTCAAGCAATAGGTCCATTTTTAAGCTCCCAAATACGCAGCAATAACGGCAGGATGGCTTTGAACATCCGAGGGGGTGCCTTGCGCCAGCACTCGCCCCTGCGCCATGCATATAACTCTGTCAGCCACAGCGCTGACGAGCGACATATCGTGCTCAACCATCACAACAGTGATGCCTAACTCGCTGCGAATATCGTCAATCCAAAACGCCAAATCGCGTGTTTCTTCAGGATTGAGTCCAGAAGCAGGCTCATCTAAAAAAAGCAAGTCAGGTTTGGCGCAGAGTGCCCGCCCCAATTCAACAACTTTGCGAACGCCATAGGGCAATCCCGTGATGAGAGTGTGACGCCAGGGGCTTAAATCTAGAAAATCGATCACTTCTTCGACGGCTTCATAAGCAGACTCTTCCAATCGCGTGAGGAAAGGGGTGCGCAAAACTTGCTGCCACCAATGGCCTTGGAAAAATCGATGCCGTCCCAGTAATAAATTTTGAAGAACCGTTGCGGAATCAAACAACTCAATATTCTGAAAAGTTCTGGCAATTCCAAGGTTGGCGATTTGGTGGCGCTGTAGCAAGGCCAGGTTTTGGTTGTTGTAGAAAATAGTGCCACCACTTGCGTCAAAGACACGTGTTACCGCATTGAGTACGGAAGTTTTTCCTGCGCCGTTGGGCCCAATGACCGCAAGGACTTCGCCAGGGTAAACCTCCAGGCTAAAGTCGGCAATGGCTTTTACCCCACCAAAGGTGAGGGACAAGTTTTCAACTTTTAACAAGGGGGAAAGGGGGTTTAAAGAGTTCAACGGTAGCGCTCCGATTTCATATAGCGCTTGTTGCGCTTAAAGGTGTCTTGTCGGTAGATTGGAAAAGACTGCAAAAGAGTTCGAAGTTTTATCCATCGCCCGTTCAAACCCATGGGTTCAAATAAAACAAAAAACGCCAATACCAAGCCAAAAATAAATGTTTCCAAACCAAATTGTTTAGCTAAGCCTTCAGGTAAAAAAGGTTTAATTCTCGATATTGCTGAAGGCAGCAAGCTAATTAAAACTGCGCCTAATAGTGCGCCTCGCAAACTTCCCAGGCCGCCTATTACCACCATCAAAACCAGTTCAAGGGAAAGTATCAAGGTAAATCCATCGGGAGTGAGGTATTTCAAGTGGTGCGCAAGTAAGCCACCCGCCAAGCCTGTGATTCCTGCAGAAAGTGCGAATGCGGTTACTTTTATTTTCTCGACGGGGATACCGAGGGCGTATGAGGCCGCCTCGGATTCGCGCACGCCAATCAATGCACGACCTAAGCCAGATCGCAGAACATTGAGCAAAACAAGTAGCACAGCGATCAATGCCATCAAGCAAAAATAATAGAACGCTTTCGGCCCACCCAAGGCGATTCCAAAAATCGTAGGATCGTTCACGGCTAAGCCTGTAAATCCCCCCGTCACTGAATTCCAGTGCCCGATGATTTGCTCCACAATGATCGAAAATGCCATGGTCACCATTGCCAAATACAGCCCAGAGACGCGGATCGCTGGAATACCAACTAACAACCCGGCAGCAGCACTAACGCCTGCAGCCAAGATGAGTGAAAGTGGAAGTGGCAACCCTTTTGACATGAACCAGGCGTGTCCATATGCACCTATGGCAACAAACGCTGCATGACCTAAAGACACTTGCCCAGTAAAACCGGTAAGGATCATCAGTCCCAAGCTGGCAATACACAAAATAAACACATAGGCCATTTCTCCCAGGGCGAAGGGTGTAATGAGTCCGGGGAGTGAAATGAGAAAAAAGAATAACAAGGCGTAAAGGTTACGCTCAAAAGGGCTTTTAAAAAGAGCAAAACCTTGGCGGTACTGGGTGTAGTAATCAAATCGCATGTTGTTTTTCCTGTTTAGACTCGGCGGCCATGGGCTTCACCCAGTAATCCGTGGGGACGCACAATGAGTACAGCAATCAGTACTAAATAGGCCACGATATCCTTGGTTCCATCGGGCATGTAAACCCCGACATATTGCTCTATTAGTCCAATGAGTAAGCCGCCGACAATCGCGCCCGGAATGCTGCCAAATCCACCTAGTACCAAAGCGGAAAGTGCTTTGAGAGTCACGAACCAAAGACTGATATCTACCAATGTGATCGGCGCTAAAAGTACACCTGCAAATGCAGCAGTTACTCCCCCCAAAGCCCAAACCAAGGAGTTAATACGCTTAACGGGGACACCATTTAAGTAGGCTGCTAATTGGTTTTGAGATGATGCTTGCATTGCAACCCCAACGCGTGTCATTTTGAAAAACAAATACAACACCAAGGTAACCGCCATCGATGTCCCTAAGATGACTAATTGCAAATTGGCGATGGACAAGCCAAACAAGTGAGTGCTTTGATTTGTCCAAGGCGTGGGATAGTTTCTGGACTCTGGTCCAAAAATCATACTGACTGCGCCTCGAATCATGAATGCAAGTGCAATGGTCAGCATGACCCCAGAGAACTGTGGTTGTCCTGCGATTCTTCGAATAATGAACGCATCTAAGAGGTATGAGAACAAAGCCACACCGAGGACCACACAAGCTAGCGCGAGCCAAAAAGGCAAATGCCACAATGTAATTAAGCTCCAAGCACTGAAGGCGGCCACTACCAGTAAGTCCCCGTGCGCAAAGTTAAGGACTTCAGTGGCTTTGTAAATCAGCACGATACCAAGTGCAACCAGCGCATAAATTGCACCTACTGCGATTCCGTTGATCGTGAGTTGTGCGATCGTTTGCAAAAATTCTGTCATGTTGGTTTCTTGCCCTTAAATTCAAAATCAACGGCCCATGCATCTATGTCCTGTCGGCAATGGCTGCATGCAACTTTGGGGTAAAAGCTGCGCTGACATGTCGTATGACGAGGTCGAATGGAGCTCATCTCGTGAAGATGTTCTTCACCCGCCCAAGTTGAAAGGCAAACAATATATCCAAACAGGTCTCGGCTGCTAGGTGTCAAGCGGTAGACGCGTCTTCGCGCATCGGAGGAATCCGCCTCGCAATGCAATAAATTGGATCTGAGCATGCTAGTCAAGCGCCGCGATAAAACACTCGGCCTTATTTGGAGCACCTTTGAAATTTGATCAAAATAGTGACAGCCCAGAATTACTGCACTCAATATCATTAAGCTCCAGCGGTCAACCCTCAAACCTAAGCCCATGACAGAGTTTCCGTCCCCTGTCATTCGTGGCGTTTGCAGACGCTCAATCGTTGCGGTATTTAAGCGCTTATTAGGAATCAGCTGGAAGCTGAGATCTTTCATAGATACAGACTCACCGCAGGCGCGACATGTCAATAAAGGTAAAAAACTGTGATTGCAACTAGTGTGAATGAGTTTTTGGGGTAATCCAATGGCTCTGTCCCCCCAGCGTTTTTCCCAAGCCCAAATCATGAGTGTTGCATCGTAAAGTCCGATACCTTTTCGCGTTAGGTGGTATTCATAGCGGGGTGGATTTTCTTGGTAAATTTTGGGTTTTAAAACACCCATTTGTACCAAAGAACGTAAACGATTAGATAACGTTGGTCTAGGGATTTGGGCGTAGTTGTGAATTTCATCAAATCGCCTCACCCCCAAAAAAGATGCCAATAAGATTTGAACTGTCCAGCGGTCGCCAACGGCCTTGAGCCCATGGCTTAAGGTGCTAGTAGCGAGTGCCTCGCGTGTCAGCTCTAAATTGGGACTGGAAAGCATTTCAATTTATTATTTATGCTGGACGGAACTCAAACCCGCTCAATGACCATGGCAACAGCCAGTCCTGCAGCGCCGCAGAGTGCGACGACTGCTCGGCGTTCTTTCCGAAGCTCGAGTTCGTCGATCACCATTCCTACGAGCGCACTACCTGTAGAACCCATGGCGTGACCGAGTGCAATCGCCCCCCCATTGACATTGAGTTTGCTTTGAGAAACTTTTAAATGTTTCATGAAATGAAGCATGAGGGAAGCAAAAGATTCATTGACCTCAAAAAGATCGATATCCTCAATTTTTAATTGCGCTTGCGCCAAAGCGCGCTCAGTGGCTTGGACAGCACCCGTTAGCGCAAGGGTGCGGTCGATACTTACCGTAGAGGTAGCCAAAATTCGCGCTCTTGCGTGAAGTCCAAGGCGTTTTGCAGCTGCCGGACTGGCGAGCAGAACAGCCGAAGCGCCATCAGCCATCGCAGGAGAGTTACCGGCATGGTGGACATGGTCTATCTTAGGCAGTCCGTAGCGTTGACACATAAGCTGATCGATGCCGTATTTTTCACCCATGGCAGCAAATGCTGGCTTCAATGCCCCCAAACTTTCGACGTTGGTTTGAGCGCGCGGTGTTTCATCATGTGCCAGTAATACAGCACCTTGTGCGTCAAGAACGGGAACCACCGAGCGAAAGCGTCCCTGCGCCAAAGCGACCACAGCCCTTTGTTGAGAGGACACTGCATACGCATCGCATTGTTCTCGGCTAAAACCTTCTTGGGTCGCAATCGTGTCTGCAGAAATACCAATCGGCACTAACGCGGTGTTCTGTTGGAATTCAAAATCATGCGTTAACGGTCCTTGGTCAGACGCCATAGGTACCCGCGACATCATTTCTACGCCGCCCCCAACGGCCAAGCCATCAAAGGCCATGGCCTGTTGTGCTGCTAAGTGGACTGCACTTAGACCCGAGGCGCAATATCGGTTGATGCTCAGGCCCGGAACGCTGTCGGCCCACGATGCACTGACCAAGGCCAGTTTGGCGATGTTGGCGCCTTGCTCAGAAGTCTGTGTCACGCATCCGATGATCACGTCGTTGACTAGTGCAGTGTCAATGCCGGTGCGTTCTGACAATGCACGAAATTGTTGGGCCAACAATTCAGCGGGTTTGACGGAACGCATGGCACCTTTGTCATTGCCGCGTCCTCTTGGCGTTCGCAAGGCTTCAATGATAAGAGCGTGGCTCATGAGTTTTCCTTTGAATGGGTTGTGCTTTTCCAAAAGCGGGGGAAGAATGCAGGCACGGTGTCGCGGTACTCCGCGTAGCCAGGTTTGGTTTTGATCATGTGTCGCTCCATCAAAGAGGTGGCCGAGCCCTTGTTCATAAACCAAGTCACATAAGCCAGGGGAAACACGGACAGCCAGCCCCATGGGTGGGCCATTGCAAACACCCCGTAACCCCACCACATACAAGTTTGGCCAAAGTAATTGGGGTGGCGTGTCAAGCTCCACAGGCCGGTATTTAGCAGTTGTGAAGGGTCGGTACGATGGCGCTTGAAGCGGCTCAGTTGCCAGTCGCCACCGGCCTCAAATACAAAGCCCACGAGCCAAACCAAAGCCCCTGCAATATGCCAAAACCCGAGGGGTCCCGATGCAGCCAAGCCAAAGACCAAAGGAATGGCCCACAACCAGATGATGACCCCTTGCAGCAAAAAGATCTGGAAGTAGCTCCACCACCAAAAGCGATTGCCAGAGCGTTGGCGCCAACGGGCATACCGAGGGTCTTCGCCATGGGGCAAGTTGCGCCAAAGAATGTAGAGGGTGTAGCGGCCAAAGCCCAGAGTGCTCATGGTCAATAGCAGCAGGCTGCTCGTTGGGCTGGCGCTTTGCAAATCACCGCCCCCGTGTATGAACAACCACCACGGTGCGGTAAGCAGCAGTGCGCCGTAAGCGATGTCCATGATGCTGGCATCGCGTTTGATCAGGCTGATGACCCACACCACCGTGAGCCAAACCCACAACCACACGCCCAATTGCAAAAAGTCAGCCCATTGCGTAGCGATCCCGGGGCTGACCCACGCGATGCCCACCAAGGCTAAGGGCAAGACGGGGTAAGCCCGATCAAACCAACGCGTCTGCTCACGTGGCATACCCCAAAGCCACAAGGCCGCTAACGCGCCCCAAAGGATCAGCAAAGCTGTCGGCTGCTGTTGCCAAAGTGTTTCTATCATGCCAATTCCCCTTCAACGACAAAACTCACGACCGTGGCGCAAGAGCCTCCGATGTTCAGGGTCTGGATGCGCTTGGCGCCTTCAATCTGACAGGCCTCGGCTTGCCCGGTGACTTGGCGAGCCGCATCCCACAACATGCGTGTGCCGGTAGCGCCTACCGGGTGGCCGCAACCGATTAGGCCGCCACTCATGTTGACCGGGCAGCGGCCACCGGGTGCAATCGATCCGTCTTCTACTGCTTGCCAGCTTTGTCCAGGCGCGGTCAGTCCGAGGTGGTCGATGGCCATATATTCGGTGGTGGTGAAACAGTCGTGGGTTTCAATCCCGCTTATCGCATCAATGCTCGACACACCGGCACGGCGCCAGGTGTCTTCGATGGTTTGCCGCACATGGGGGAAAATATAAGTCTGGCCTTGGCTGCGTTCAATCTTGTCGCGTAGACGCAGGCCCGCGTTGCGATGGCCCCATCCCGCAATGCGGGCGAGTTGGTCCAAGCCGTGGCCGCGTTTTTGGGCATATGCCTGAGCAAAACGGGCGGAGGCCAACACTACTGAGCAGGCCCCGTCGGTGATCTGCCCGCAATCTTGTCGGCGGGTTCCGGGCTCGATGATCGGATTGGCTTCATCGTCATCGGTGAAGCTGAGGGCATCGAATTGCCAAGCGCGGGTTTGCGCCAGGGGATTGCGTTTGGCGTTGCCGTAGTTGATTTCGGCAATGCGGTTCAGGTGCTTGCGGTCGAGGCCGTAGCGGCGTTCGTATTCTTTTGCCAGCAAACCAAAGGCGGCGGGCCACATGTAGGTGCAGTCAATGTCTTCGTGTCCCTGCCAGGCCGCAGCGTTCTGGTTGACCGAGGCCACATTGCCCGAGGTGTTCTTGAACTCCTCCACGCCCATCACCAGCACGCAGTCGTATCGGCCCGCTTCGATTTCGGCCATGGCCGCCAGCACGCCCAGAGACGACGACGCGCAGGCGCCTTCATGGCGCATGGCCGGCACGCCCCACAGTTCAGGCGTCATTTGCGCCACCATGGAGCCCAAGTGGGCTTGCTGGCGTTGCAGTTCACCAAAGGCATTGCCTACATGGATGCTCTCGATGGCCGAAGCCTCCAGGTCGGCATTCTTAAGCACACCTTGCGTGGCTTCTTGCACCATGTCAGAGATGTCCTGACCCTGACGTGCCCAAGACTTTGCGAAGTCGGACTGGTAGCCGCCCAAAATGTAAACGGGTGCGCTCATTGGAAACTCCTTTGGGGGTAGGGCAGGGCTTGCAAGCGCTGCGTGGCGGTGGTGTATTCGAGGGACAACTGATCGACGATGCTGGCCATGGGAGCAGTTTGGTGGATGGTGCCCAGACCTTGCCCTGCTGCCCAAACGTCCATCCATTTCTTGCCCGCAAAGGAAGCGCTGCTGTCGTATTGGCGGGAAGGGGCATCGGGCATGTTGTCCGGGTCCAGGCCGTTCAGTCGCAGCGAGGGCTTGAGCCAACTGGCCGATGTGCCGGTCACCCCAGCGCTGACGATCAGGTCGTCCACCGTGCTGTCGACGACCATTTGTTTGTAGGCTACGGGCGCCATGCTCTCAAGGGCAGGAATGAAGCGCGTGCCCATGTACACATAATCGGCGCCTGCCGCGATGGCTCCAGCAATGCCCCAGCCGTCGCTGATGCCGCCGCCCAAAACCACCTCGCCATCGAAGAACTCGCGGATGGCGCTGACAAACGCAAATGGTGACAAAAAGCCGGTGTGCCCACCCGCACCTGCCGACACACAAGCCAGGCCGTCGGCCCCGGCCTTGACAGCTTTTTGCGCCAGCGTCAGGTTGATGACGTCGGCGAACACCCGACCGCCATAGCCATGCACCACTTCGATGGCGGGTTTGGGGCTGCCCAAAGCCGTGACCACCACCGGCGGTTTGTAGCGGGCTATCAGTTCCAGGTCTTGCGTCAATCGGGTGTTGGAAGAATGGGTGACCAGGTTGGCACACCAAGGGCCCACCGTGTCTGCGCCTTGCACATCACGGGCGGCCGCCAAGCCTTCGGTGATGGTTTTCATCCATTCGTCGAGTTTGTCGATGGGCCGCGCATTGGGGGTAGGAAAGGCCCCCACAATGCCCGCCTTGCAAGCGGCCATGACCATCTCTGGGCCCGAGATCAAAAACATTGGCGCTGCAAATACTGGCAGTCGCAAGGGCAAGCGCGGGTGGGTCATGCGGTGGCGCCACTTTCCAGCGTGACCGGCCGACGCGATTGCACAATGCCAAATCGACCAGCTACAAAAGCCAGGTTGGTCAGCGTCGCATTGCCTGCAGGGTTCAGACCCGTAACGTGGTAATCGCTGTAGGCCGCGGCAAAGTTCAAAGGCATCGCTCCAACTAGGTTGATGGTCAGCTGCGCGCCTGCGCGGGCATAAGCGGCCTCGGCCTGGGCGATGAAGTCTTCGCGCGTGGAATACAAAAATGCGGTCAAACCGCCTTGGCTGCGGGCATCTTGCGTGGCTTGTTTCAGGGCGTCTTGTGCGTCCTCACACGAGATGACAAAACTGATCGGGCCGAAACGCTCTTCGGCGTACAGGTCACGCTCGCGCGTGCTGACCTGCAGCATGAGTGGCGTGCTGGTGCGGGCGCCAGGAAATTCAGGGTGCGCATAGGGCTGGGGTGACAGCAACACCTTGCCGTGCTGCTGCCCTTGCGTTTGCATGGCTTTTAGTAAAGCCAAGGTTTGCGGGGATTGGATAGTTGCCAAAATCATGGCGGCTTTTTTGGGGTCCGACGTTAAGGCTTGCACGGAATTGGCCAGGCGCTGTGCTACTTCGGCAAAAGGCACTAGGCCTTGGGGTGTCTGGACACCGGCCTTGGGCACATAGATGTTTTGCGGACTGGTGCACATTTGCGCGCTGAACAGGCACATGGTGGTCGCCAGGTTGCGCAAGGCTGCATCCAGATCATCGCTGGATTCGAGCACCACGGTGTTGCAACCGGCGGTTTCGGTGAAGGCCAATGCGGGGTGAGCGTTTTGTTCCACCCATTGACCAAAGCGCACGCTGCCAGTGAAGTCCACGATGGCCGTTTTTGGGTGCTTGATCAGCAGCTTGCCAATCGGATCGCTCGTGGTGTCCATGGCAAGGGTTACCAGATTCGGATCAAAGCCTTGCGATTGGAGCACCTGCCTGAAAGCTTTGACCGTAATGGCCATGGGTAACACCGTTGCCGGGTGAGGTTTAACGATCAGCGGGTTACCTGTGGCCAGGCTTGCCATCATGGAGGGCCAAGCGTTCCAGGTGGGAAAACTTGCGCAGGAAAAGCACACGGCTGGGCCACGCGGCACCAGACGGTAGGTTTTTTGCAGTTGAATATCTGAACTGCCAAAGCGCCGTTTCCATACCGCTCTGGGGGTTACGGAGCGCATGGCCTGTTCGGCATAGACCAAGGCTTCCATGCTGCGGTCCAAAGCGTTCACGCCCGAGCCGGCATAGGCCATGTTGTAACTTTGCCCTGCGGTGTGCATGACCGCGTGCAAGACTTCAAACAGGTGGTCACGGTAGATAACTTCCAGCACCTCCATCAGCACGCCGATGCGCTCGGTAAAGGGCGTCTGCGCCCAACTTCCCATGGCGTGCTCGGCGGCGTCAAATAGTCTGTCTATGTCCGATTGCGGATACACCACACCCAATGGGGCTTGTGTGTACGGTGAAATTTCTTCACCAATCCAGCCGTGGATACCCGGTTGGTCTAAATCGAAGCGCCCCTGTTGGAGGTGTTTCTCAAAAGCCAATAGACCAGCAGCTTTGGCGTGAGCAGCATCAGGATATTTATCGGGCATGTCTGGGTAGGGGCTCCAGCACTCGCGCGTAGCGCACGTTTGTTGGGCTTTTTCGAATACCGGGCGGTATTTTTCAAACAGTTTCATCATCGTTTCCAGATCAAGCGGTGGTGTCTTAAGGTGCTCGAACCGGGCACCAGATCCGAGGCCGACAAAGTCAGGCCCCCATCGGCTGCGAAGTCCATGTTGCGAATTTGGTCGCTGCCGACAAAGTTTGGGTTCAAGGCGTGGCTCACGTGGTGCACCACCTGGGCTTGACCCTCGTGTTGACGAACTTCGTATCGCCCGGCGTACTGAAAGAAACTCTCGAACGCGGCCAGGCGTTCGGCCTCTGGCGCGCTGCGTACGCTGGCGCTCGACAGCGGTTCCCGGCTGGCCCGGGCGATGCAAGCGGCCATACCGCCGTCATGGGTGTACTGAATCAGGCCGGTGGCGTCAGGCCCAAAAGGATAGGTGGTGGCTCGGCCATCGTCATAGGTAATTTCCCAGCGCACCAAGGTCCAGACGCCATGCAGGTCTTTGGCCGTTGCTTGCATTCTTGAAGTGCTCATGGTGTCAATGTCGCCATCAGGTTGAAGACAGTTTCAATCCAACTGCAATCAACTTTGTGGCAGCAAGGCTTCGCGCACCCAGGTGCTGTGAAAACCATGGGGCACGCGTTGCGGCAAGATGACACGGGCCACTGGACCCTTGGCTACTTGCAGCGCATCGATGATCCAGACCTCTGATCGGTCTTTCAGGCCGTTCCAAACAAAGCCAATCAGGTAGCCATCGTCTTCCGATTGCGAATTGTCACGCGGTGCAAACGGGGCTTCGCTGAACCAATACCCTTCGCCGGGGTGGTAAGTCACAGCGCTGCCGGTTTCCAGGTCGTACTTGGCCAAACCGGCGAAGTGGGGTTGCTCCACGGTGCGCGCTCGGCCCATCAGTACATGGTAGGTGTAGCGGTTTTTGTAGCCTTGGTACCAGGCGTTGATCATCGGGAACTCGGTGTTCAGGATGTCGTCCACCACGCTTTCGCGGGTCTTGCCCGTAGCCAGGTTAAAGCGCCATTGGTAGAACTCGTATTCGGTGCCTTGGGTGCCAATGGTGAACAGCAAGCGCTTGACATCCAAAGAGCCGTCAAAGTTTTTTGGCATGGCGTAGGGGGTACCCAACATGACCAATTCGGTTTCGCCTTTTTCGTTGACTTCTTCCCAAGCGTTGGCCACGTGCAGCATGTAGCGGGGGTCGGCTTCAAACCAGCGGATTTGATCGGCGCTCCCGTGGCGAGGAATAACCGCAAAACGCGATTTCCACTCGGGGTGAAACTCCAGGCTGTAACGCCCGGCTTTAAGGGCCTCGGGGTTATTGATCAGCGGGAAGTCA
>SXSX01000193.1 GCA_005793295.1 Burkholderiales bacterium
ACCGCCGAGCGCTTCTCGAAGCGGGCTTTCGCGAGCTGGCACTGGCGCAACGCAACGACACCACCTTGTGCGTGATGCTACTTGATATCGATCATTTTAAAAATCTCAATGATGCTTGGGGACACACCGCAGGCGACCAGGCTTTGCAACTTTTTTCCAGTGTTCTGCAAGAAACCGCGCGGAATTCCGATACGGTTGCACGCTACGGCGGTGAAGAGTTTTGTGTCTTGCTCCCCGCATGTAGCTTAGAAAGCGCCACTGCATTTGCCAATCGCTTGCGCCAACGCTTGGGAGAAACATCACTGCGCTTTAGCGCTGGCTTGAGCGCTTGCCGACCCGAGGAAACCAGTATTCAAGCCGCCCTAGCCCGTGCCGACGCGGCGCTTTACCAAGCCAAAAACGAAGGGCGCGACCGGGTGGTGACTGGGTAAGAAGTAGCGGGTAGCGACTAACGGCTAGGTACAACCCTGCAGGCGTTACACAACTGCAAAGCCAAGTGGTGCAACGCTTGCCAACCACTGTGTGGCCATTGGGGCAGCTTCAGGCCTTTCACGATGCCGTCCACTTGGTGGGCCGATTGCAAAAGCTGGTTAAGTGCGTCGGCGCTTAGGCGCGGCAACACCCGCTCAAACAAACGCTCTCGTACCCCCCAAATGCGTTGCTCGCGCAGCGCCATCGGCAAAGGCCGACCCAGCCCCATTGCGTCTTTAACCCGCTTGAGCGCACGAATATCTTCGGCCAAGGTGTAGTGCACCAAAACTTCCGCTTCGCCTTCGGCCTGCAGACCTTCCAGCATGCGCTGCACCCGTACACTTTGCCCAGCCAAAACCGCCTCCGACAACTTGAAAACATCGTAGCGCGCCACATTGAGAACCGCGCTTTCCACCTGCTCCCAGGTCAGAACGCCTGCATTTTTTTCGTCTGGCGGAAACAAAAGACCTAACTTTTGAATTTCTTGGTGTGCCGCAAGTAAATTGCCTTCTACTCGGTCAGCAAAAAATTGCAGGGTGCGTTGCCCTTCTTCTCCGGTTTGTACTTTTTGGCCTTGCGATGCCAGCCGTTGGGCAATCCACGCGGGCAAAGCCTGTCGATCTACCGGCTCAACCTGCAAGGTTACGCCCGCGTTCTCTAAAGCCATAAACCAGGCTGTGGCTTTGGTGAGTTTATCGAGGCGCGGTAGCAAAACCAGGGTGAGCGTGTCTTCATTTCCCTGCGACTGCTGGGCCAATTGCTGCAACGCGGCGCTTCCGTCTTTTCCAGGTTTGCCGCTGGGAATACGGATTTCAACGATCTGTTTGTCCGCAAACAAACTCAGACTGCCGCCTGCGGCCAACACCTCGCTCCAGTCAAAGTGTGCGCCAGCAACGGTATGGGACGTTCGCTCGGTATAGCCCAAGCCTTTGGCATGCAAACGAATCGCGTCTAAGGCCTCTTGTTGTAACAAAGGCTCATCACCGTGCAACACATACAGACTCTTTAAGCCACGTTGCAAATGGTTAGCAAGTTGGGGGGCGGCGATTTGCATTTTGGCAAAGCGGTTTATTGAGGGGTTTAGGGCGTAAGCGATTTGATGGCTGCAATACGGCGCAATAACTGCTGCACCAAGTCCGACTGCATGTCACGGTACAGCAAAATCTCTTCGGTTTCTTTGGCCAAGACGGCAGTTTCATTAAAACTGATGTCGCGCTGCAAGACCACCTCAGTAGGCGCTATCAGCTCCACGCCTTGGAGCGTTCGCACCCGAAACCTCACCCGCAAGCGCAATTGAAACTCACGTACCTGACCAGTCGCCGTCAAACCCACAACGTTTTTTTCACGCAACTCTTGTATGACTTCAATCACCGCCTGCGGACCGGTTTGACCCTCCGCAGGAACCACCGGCCGTAACTTGTCACCCAAATAGCGGGCCAGCTCTGCAGCCACGCCCACACTTTGCTCCGGCGTCACCGCCACCGTATCAAACGCAAAGTTAGGGCTGCTGCGCAGCGCGAAACCGCAGCCTGCCAAAAGCCCACTGGCAAGCAACGCCACACCCACAGTGCGAAGAAATGTCATCGTTTTAGAGTACCACGTTAACCAAACGCCCAGGCACCACAATCACCTTCTTAGGCGCAGCACCTGCTGAAAAACTTTGCACCGTGGGGCTGGCCAAAGCCAGTGCCTCAATGACTTCTTTGGATGCACCCGAGGGCACCAAGACGGCGCCACGCAACTTGCCATTGATTTGCAACACCAATTCCAATTCGTCTTGCTCTAAGGCTTTGGGGTCCACCACTGGCCAGCCGGTATCCAACAAATCGCCGCCGGTTTGGTGAAACCCCAGCTGTTCCCATAAAGCATGTGCGATATGGGGCGTTGCAGGGTACAAGCAGCGCAGCAAAATTCCAAACCCTTCCAGCAGCGCGACCAAGGCGCCTTCACTTTCTACCGCTTTGAAGTCTTCCAAGGCATTGATCATCTTCATTGCGCCTGAGACCACGGTGTTGTATTGCATACGCTGGTAGTCGTAATCCACCTGCTTCAAAACCGTATGCATTTCAAAGCGCAACGCTTTGGCTTCTTTAGACCATGTCACGCCGCCCAGCTCCTTGGCTTGTGCCGCAGCCCATTGCGCTCGAGCCGCCGTCAAATCCCAACCCGACAACTTAAAGCCAAAGTTCCAGACCCGGCGTAAAAACCGGAAGCTGCCTTCAACCCCCGCGTCATTCCATTCCAATGTCGCCTCAGGCGGGGCGGTGAACATGGTGTACAAACGCGCGGTATCGGCGCCGTATTTCTCGATGAGATCTTGTGGGTCGACGCCGTTGTTTTTAGACTTCGACATCGTGCCCACGCCTTCGTAGTCGATGGCGGTGCCCACGGGCAGGCGACCATCGCCGCTGTCGGCTTCGTTCTTCAACTTGGCTCCAACCACTTTACCGGCCTCGTCCTGCACATGCTCCACATCATGCGGCCAAAAGTAATCTTTGCCACCTTTTGCGGTGCGGCGCGAGTAAATGTGATTGAGCACCATGCCTTGCGTGAGCAGCTTGGTGA
>SXSX01000194.1 GCA_005793295.1 Burkholderiales bacterium
CGATCGGCGGCATTGGCAAAGGGCATTTGGTTAAAGAGGTGGATGCATTGGGCGGCGCCATGGCTTTGGCCACCGACGAAAGCGGGATCCAATTTCGCATCCTGAACTCTAGCAAGGGCCCCGCCGTTCGCGCAACCCGCGCCCAAGCCGATCGCGTTTTGTACAAAGCGGCGGTGCGTCGCATATTAGAAAATCAGCCGAACCTGTGGCTCTTTCAGCAAGCGGTGGATGACCTGGTGGTCGAAGGCGGCCGCGTGACCGGCGCAGTTACCCAGATCGGCATTACCTTTCGCGCTAAGACCGTGGTCCTGACGGCAGGGACTTTTTTAGACGGCAAGATTCATGTAGGCATGAACCACTATGCCGCTGGTCGAGCGGGCGATCCGCCTGCTGCCCGTTTGAGCGCCCACTTGAAAGAATTGCAATTGCCGCAGGGCCGACTCAAGACGGGAACCCCTCCGAGATTGGACGGGCGATCGATTGACTTTAGCAAGTGCCTGGAGCAGCCGGGCGATGGGATGGCTGGGGGCATGAGCCCCGCCATGCCGGTGTTTAGTTTCATGGGCCGGGTAGAGCAACACCCGCAGCAAATGCCGTGCTGGATCACCCACACCAACGCCCGCACCCATGACATTATTCGCAGCGGGTTTGACCGCAGCCCGATGTTAACCGGTCAGATTGAAGGCGTGGGCCCGCGCTACTGCCCCAGTGTGGAAGACAAAGTGAACCGCTTTGCGGACAAAGAAAGCCACCAAATTTTCTTAGAGCCCGAAGGCCTTACCACCCACGAGTACTACCCCAACGGAATTTCCACCAGCCTGCCTTTTGACATCCAGCTGGACTTGGTGCGCAGCATGCAAGGCCTGGAAAATGCCCATATCTTGCGCCCGGGCTACGCCATTGAGTACGATTATTTTGACCCCCGCTCACTCAAGAGCAGCTTTGAAACGCGCCAGATTGGCGGTTTGTTTTTTGCGGGGCAGATCAACGGAACCACCGGCTACGAAGAGGCTGCTGCCCAAGGCTTGTTTGCTGGCGTGAACGCCGCATTGCAAGCGGGCGCTCAAACCGCCTGGACCAGTGACACCTGGTTGCCCGGAAGAGACGAGGCCTACTTGGGTGTCTTAGTGGACGACTTGATCACCAAAGGCGTGACCGAGCCCTACCGCATGTTTACCAGCCGCGCGGAGTTTCGCCTGCAATTACGCGAAGACAACGCCGATGTCCGGCTGACCGAAGTCGGGCGCAAACTCGGCCTCGTGGGCGACGCCCGTTGGGATGCCTTTTGCCGGAAGCGGGACGCTGTTTCACGTGAAACAGAGCGCCTGCGATCCATTTGGGTCAACCCTAATAACCTGCCGGCCAGCGAATCTCTCCGGGTGCTGGGCAAGGAAATAGACCACGAGTACAACCTGGGCGAACTGCTCAGACGTCCGGATGTGGGTTATGCCGCTTTGATGGGTCTGGACGGCGGAAAGTATGCCAGCGGCGAATTGCCGGTGCAGCCCAGCGGCGGAGATGTTTTTGTGGCAGGGGTGATTGAACAGGTAGAAATTGCTGCCAAATACTCTGGCTACATTGACCGCCAAAAAGAAGAAGTCGGGCGCGCAGCGCACTATGAAAACCTGCGTTTGCCGGACGACTTGGATTATCTGCAAGTCGGTGCCTTAAGTATCGAAGCGCGCCAGCGCCTTAATCAGTTGCGCCCCGAAACCTTGGGGCAGGCCTCGCGCATGTCGGGCATCACGCCCGCTACTATTTCCTTGTTGCTGATTCACCTTAAAAAGGGCAACTTCCGCGGCTTTGCCACTAAGCGCGAAGAGGGCGTTGCGAAGGCCCTGGCCTGATGGGTTCTCTTGCAGTCGCTCTGCGCCATGGCGCGGGTGCGTTGGAGTTGGAGCTGTCCGATGCGCAGATCAGCGCGCTGCTGGACTACATCGCCCTGATCCAAAAGTGGACGCGGGTTTACAACCTCACCGCGGTCCGAGACCCTGAGGAAATGTTGACCCACCACGTGCTTGACAGTTTGGCAGTGGTTGCGCCTTTGCGCGGCCAGTTGCAATCCATGGGATTGGATGAATCCATTCGGCTGCTGGATGTGGGCGCCGGAGCGGGACTGCCTGGGGTGGTTCTAGCTATTTGTTGCCCGACCATGGTGGTGCACTGCGTTGACACTGTCGCCAAGAAAGCGGCTTTCATCCAGCAGGCCGCCGTGAGTTTGAAGCTCCCTTTGCTGAGCGGAATCCATGCGCGGGTGGAGTCGCTGACCGACCCCTACTCGGTCGTTACTTCCCGCGCCTTTGCGTCTTTAGCGGACTTCACTCTGTGGTCAAAAGGCGCGCTGGCCGAGCAGGGCGTTTGGATGGCAATGAAGGGCAAGAACCCTGAGGCGGAAGTGGCGCAATTGCCTGCGGACGTGGCGGTGTTTCACGTGGAACCGTTGGCGGTTCCGGGGCTGGGTGCCGAGCGCTGCATCGTTTGGATGCGCAAAGCCCCAAAGCTGGCCTAAAAACCTAACGTAAACTCGGCGCCTGTTCCACGGGAGTTCCCATGCTTGGCGTTACCGACTACGGCACCTTTGTTGTCACCATCATTGTTTTTTTGCTCATTCCTGGCCCCGGTAATTTGGCCTTGGTTTTGTCGACCAGCAAGGGCGGCTTTCGCGGTGGCTTGGCAGCAACGGCAGGCGTGATTCTCGGGGACCAGGTGTTGATGTGGTTGGCGGTGGCAGGAGTCGCCGCTTTGTTGGCGGCGTACCCGGCAGCTTTCCATGTCGTGCAGTGGGTGGGTGCAGGTTACTTGGCGTGGTTGGGCGGATTTATGCTGACGGCCAAGCCGGGGGCGACACCCGTTTTAAATATTCGCCCCCGCCAGTTTTTGCGCCAAGCCTTTTTTATTACCCTTTTGAACCCCAAAGCTATTTTGTTTTACATGGCGTTCTTCCCTTTGTTTGTCGATCCACAGCGCCAACAGGGTTTGGTCACCTATGCATTTATGGCCGCAACGATTGCAGTGCTGACCTTTTTGTATGGCCTAGCCGCAACGCTGATTACCCACTTCTTTGCGGAACGCGTTCGCGCTAATCCCAAAATCTCCTTGGTTTTAGAGAAGGTGGCGGGCGTCTTTTTAATCGGTTTTGGCGTGAAGTTGGTGGCGTCGCAGTGAGCTGCGCTGTGTTCCACGTGAAACCCTTCTTTTTCTTTATCTTGTGAACTAAACCCATGGCCAAAATATTCTGTGTTGCAAATCAAAAGGGCGGCGTCGGTAAAACCACGACGACCGTCAACTTGGCCGCTGGCCTGGCCAAAGTGGGTCAGCGGGTGTTGATGATTGACCTAGACCCTCAGGGCAATGCCACCATGGGCTCGGGCGTGGACAAGCGAACATTGGAGTTAACGGTGTACGACGTGCTGCTGGAGTCCGCCTCGATTGCGGAAGCCCGCCAACGCAGCGATAAATTAGTGGGAACAGACTACAGCTACGACATCTTGGGTGCCAACCGCGAGCTCGCAGGTGCGGAGGTAGAAATGGTCGAGCTTGAGCGGCGCGAGCGGCGCCTAAAGACGGCCTTGGCAGCGGTGGATTCCGAGTATGACTTTGTGTTGATTGACTGCCCGCCGTCTTTGTCGATGCTAACGCTCAACGGTTTGTGCTGCGCCCACGGCGTGATCGTTCCTATGCAGTGCGAGTACTTCGCACTCGAAGGGCTGACCGATTTGGTGAACACCATCAAACAAGTCAAAGCCAACCTCAACGATGATCTTCAAATCATTGGTTTGCTGCGTGTCATGTTTGACCCCCGCATTACTTTGCAACAACAAGTCAGCGATCAACTCAAAGCCCACTTTGGCGACAAAGTGTTTGACGCCGTGATCCCGCGCAATGTGCGCTTGGCCGAAGCGCCAAGTTACGGTTTGCCTGGCGTGGTGTTTGATCCTGCCTCCAAGGGCGCGCAAGCGTTTGTGACCTTTGCCCAAGAGATGGTTCAGCGTATCGCTGCGTTGAAGTGACCGCAATGCAGGTGCTTCTTTTGCCGGGTTGGCAAAACTCGGGCCCCGACCATTGGCAAAGCCATTGGGAGCAGCATTTTGGGGGTGTCCGCGTGGAGCAACACGACTGGATGCAACCTCTGCGCGGGGATTGGATCGCCCGGTTGGAAGACGTGCTGCTGAGCCAATCTGGCCCGAGCGTTTTGGTGGCGCACAGCTTGGGTTGCTTGTTGGTCGCCGCGTGGGCAGCGCATTCACGCAACACCCATTTGGTCTGCGCCGCAATGTTAGTAGCTCCTGGTGATGCCGAGCGCGAAGAGCTGCAACCGGTTTTAAAAAGCTGGTCGCCCATTGTGCTGCAGCCCTTGCCCTTTAAAAGCCTTTTGCTTGGCAGCCACAACGATCCGTATTGCAGCTTGGCACGTGCCAAGATGTTCGCTGATGCGTGGGGCTCGCTGTGGCACGACTACGGACACGCGGGGCACATCAATGCCGAATCAAATTTGGGCAACTGGCCAGAAGGCCGAGCGCTTCTTCAATCATTGTTATAAATATAAGGAACGCCACCATGGTGACTAAAAAACCAAAAGGACTTGGAATGGGCTTAGAGGCCTTGCTTGGACCCAAAGTCAAAGAGCGCGTTTTAGAGGATGGCACTGATGTGCAATTGCCCACGAGCTTGCCTTTGGGCGACTTGGTCGCGGGTGTTTACCAGCCACGCACGCACATGGATGAAGGCGCTTTGTACGAGTTAGCGGAAAGCATCAAAGCCCAAGGCATCATGCAGCCCATCTTGGTTCGCCAATTGGATGAAGACCAAGCCAAGCCGCACCGCAGCGCTGGCTCTAACCGCCCCGTTTTTGAAATCATTGCCGGCGAGCGGCGTTTTCGTGCAGCAAAATTAGCCGGGCTTGAGCGCGTGCCAGTATTGGTGCGCAATGTGCCTAACGAAGCCGCAGCGGCAATGGCTTTGATAGAAAACATGCAGCGCGAAGATCTCAATCCGCTCGAAGAAGCCCAAGGTTTGCAGCGCTTAATCAAAGAGTTTGGACTCACCCATGAGGCTGCAGCCCAAGCGGTGGGCCGCTCGCGCAGCGCCGCATCCAACTTGATGCGTCTGCTCAATCTGGCCGAGCCGGTGCAAACCATGTTGATGGCGGGCGATCTCGATATGGGTCACGCGCGGGCCTTGCTCGCGCTAGATCGCGCAACCCAAATTACCGCGGCCAATCAAATCGCAAGTAAAAAACTCTCAGTACGTGAATCCGAAAGCTTAGTCAAAAAACTCAGCGCAGAATTTTCTTTAACGTCTACCAAACCCAAGAAAGAAAAATCGCGCGATATCAAACGGGTGGAAGAAGAGCTGTCTGACTTACTCATGGCGCAGGTAGATGTGCATATCAAAAAACGCGTGAAGCGTGCAGGCCGATTTGAAGAAATGGGCGAATTGGTAATTCAATTTTCTTCGCTCGAGGAACTCAACGGTTTGATTGAGCGTCTCTCGCCTAACGCCAACCGCTAAGCGCTCGCTGCTAAACGATCTTTATCAACCATGTCAGACCCAGCCCCCTCTGGTTTAAAACGGCTCAGCGCCGCGCCGCCTTGGCCTCTGCCTGCGCTCTTGGCTTGGGGTGCTGCGTGGGCCGTGTTTCGCGTCTCGCTCAGTCAAGGTTTGCATGTCGGTTGGGCGTTGTCATTGGCCAGCGCACTGGGCATCGGCCTGAGTCTGTGGGGGAATTCGTGGTGGCGCAAAGGGCTGATTGCCGCCGGGTTTCCGGTGTCCTTGGCCTTTACCTTGCCGATGCTCGGCTTGGGCGATCTGCCTGCTTGGGTGTGGCTTTTGCCCATGGCCTTGATGCTGTTGGTGTACCCCATCAACACCTGGTCGGATGCCCCCTTGTTTCCGACACCCGCGAACGCGCTCTTGGATTTGCCAGCGCATGCACCTTTGAAATCGGGAGCCAAAGTATTGGATGCGGGTTGCGGTTTAGGCCACGGCCTTCGCGCCTTGCGCCGTGCTTATCCTAAAGCCCAGTTTTATGGCATCGAGTGGAGCGCCATGCTGCGGTGGGTGTGCGCTTTGCGTTTGCCATGGGCGCGGATCACACGCGGTGATATTTGGGCAGCGGATTGGTCAGGCTACCAAATGGTTTACCTCTTTCAGCGGCCTGAGAGCATGCCCCGCGCGTCTCAAAAAGCCCACCAGGAATTGCGTTCGGGCGCGTGGTTGGTAAGCCTCGATTTTGAAGCCGACGAACTCACCCCAACAGCAAGCTATACCGCGCCCAATGGTAAAACGGTGTGGCTCTATCGCGCCCCTTTTCAATGGAACAAAAACCATGGCACTCATTAATTACCTCACCCAAATCAACATCGACTTTGGCACCTTGTCCTTATTGAAAGCAGAGTGCGAGCGGGTTGGAATTCAAAAGCCCTTGATCGTCACAGACGTGGGCGTTCGTTCTGCTGGCGTACTCGACAAGGCTTTGCTTGCCTTGGGCACCATGCCGCACGCCATCTTTGACCAAACCCCATCCAACCCTACTGAAGCTGCTGTCCGTGAGGCGGTGGAGGTCTTAAAGGCCCAAGGTTGCGATGGTTTGATTGGTGTGGGCGGCGGCTCTAGCCTCGACTTAGCCAAAGGGGTTTGCATTTCCGCAACGCACTCCGGCTCCTTAAAAACCTACGCCACGATTGAAGGCGGTAGCCCAAAAATCACTGACGCGGTGTTGCCGCTGATTGCCGTTCCTACGACCGCAGGCACAGGCAGCGAAGTGGCCCGCGGCGCAATTATTATTTTGGATGACGGTCGCAAGGTGGGATTTCACAGCTGGCAGCTGATGCCTAAAGCGGCGCTGTGTGACCCCGAGCTGACCTTGAGTTTGCCGCCGGGGCTCACTGCCGCAACGGGTATGGACGCCATTGCGCATTGCATGGAAACTTTCATGGCCCCTTCGGTCAATCCGCCCGCCGATGGCATTGGGCTTGACGGCTTGGCCCGCGGTTGGAGCCACATTGAGCAAGCCACGCGCAAAGGCGCAGACCGCGATGCGCGTTGGAACATGATGAGCGCCAGCGTACAAGGGGCGCTGGCATTTCAAAAAGGCTTGGGCTGTGTGCACAGCTTAAGCCACAGTTTGGGTGGCGTGAACCCGCGTTTACACCATGGCACTTTAAACGCCATCTTCTTGCCAGCAGTGATTCGTTTCAATGCGCCTGCCGAGTCAATGCAAAAAGATAAACGCTTGCAGCGTATGGCGCATGCCATGGGTCTCGGAAGCTGCGATGCCAAAGGAGTTGAGCTTGCAGAAGCGCTCCATGCCATGAACGCACGGCTGGGCTTGCCCCGTGGGCTCAAAGCGCTTGGCGTGGGAGCCGAGCTTTATGAAAAAATTATCGACGGCGCGATGGCAGACCATTGCCACAAAACCAACCCGCGCTTGGCGACGCGTGAGGATTACCTAGAGATGCTCCGCACTTCGGAGTAACCTCGAAGCGAAAAATACGGAGCTTTTTACAGCGTAAATATTTTTCCCGGATTGAGAATATTTTGCGGGTCAAGCGCCCGTTTGATGGTGCGCATCATGTCTACTGCGCCCGTGCCAGTTTCCGAGACCAAGAAGTCCATCTTGTGCAAACCCACGCCGTGTTCGCCGGTGCAGGTTCCGCCTAAGCGCAACGCGCGGTCCACTAATTGCGTGTTGAGCCGCTCAGCGACTACGCGCTCCTGCGGTACTGTCGGGTCAATCAAATACCCCATATGAAAATTACCGTCGCCCACGTGGCCGACCATAAAGTAAGGCAGCCCCGCTTCCTCGGCTTCCGTGACTGAATCTAACAAGGCTTGCGCCAGTTTGGAGATAGGCACGCAGGTGTCGGTCGTGATGGCGCGGCATCCCGGGCGGGACTGAACGCCCGCAAAGTAGGCGTTGTGGCGCGCAGTCCACAAACGGGTGCGCTCCTCTGGCGTGTTTGCCCATTCAAACGCTGCGCCGCCATGGTCTTGGGCCAGCGTCTGCACGGTTTGAACTTGCTCTTCTACAGACAAAGGGGAGCCATGAAACTCCATGAGCAGCATCGCGCCTTCGCGCAGCGTGAGCTTGGAGTGTTGGTTCACCATGCGGATGGTGTTGGCATCAAGCAGCTCGCAGCGCGCTATAGGCACGCCGAGTTGAATAATCTCAATGGTGGTGTTGACCGCATCGGACAGTGAGGCAAAAGAGCAGGTTGCCGCCATCACCGCTTCGGGCAAAGGATAGAGCTTTACCGTGATCTCCGTCATCACACCCAAGGTTCCTTCGCTGCCCACCATCAAGCGCGTTAAGTCGTAACCCGCTGATGATTTTTTAGCACGGGTGCCGGTGCGTATGACTTCGCCACTGGCCGTTACCACCTCC
>SXSX01000195.1 GCA_005793295.1 Burkholderiales bacterium
ATGCTCTAGCTCGCGCGGGGTGTACTGCGGATTCACGTTGACGACGACGTAGCCCGCCCGCAGCAAACCAAAAAGGCAAACCGGGTATTGCAGCAAGTTAGGCATCATCACTGCCACGCGGCTGCCCGCTGGGAGTTTCAAAACGGACTGAAAGTAAGCGGCTAAGTTGTGCGTTAAGGCGTCGAGCTCGCTGTAGGTAAATTCGACGCCGGTTGACCCGCTGATAAACGCGCGGCGGTCAGCGTACAAATGGACAGCATCGTCAAAGTAATCCGCAATAGTGCCCAAGCCATCAGCATCAATCGTGGTCGGCACGCCAGCGGGGTAGCGCTTAATCCAAATAGGGTCCATGGGGTTTACAGAACTCAGGTTTATCAAACAATACACCAGTGTACTGTTTTTTTGTTTGAAGTTCTACCCCTGGCTAGCGGTTATGTACGACCTGTTGGGGAAAGGGGATGTCTATGCTATTTTGGCGCAGGGCCGCAAGGATGGCCATGTTGATGTCAGAGCGCAAATTGCCCTGACCGTTTTGAAGGTCATTAATCCAATAGACCACCGTAAATTCCAAGCCATCGGGGGCGAACTCGGACAATTGAACCGTCGGCTCAGGATCACGCAAGACCCGGGGCTGTGCCAAAGCGGCTTGGGTCAGAAGCGCAATGACTTGCGCGACATCACTGTCGTAGCCCACTTGCACCTTGGTGTTTTGGTACACCACCGAATCGGCCAAGGAGAGATTTTCAACCCGACTGCTGACCAACATTTCATTAGGAACGATAGATTCGCGGCCCGTTTGCGAACGCACCACGGTAAAGCGGGCGTTTATCTCAGTCACCATGCCTTCAAAGCCATCCACCCGCACATGGTCACCAATGCGCAGACTGCGTTCTGCCAAGATAACAAAACCACTAACGTAGTTGGCCGCCAACTTTTGCAGTCCAAAACCAATACCGACGCCCACCGCACCGCCCAAGACCGACAGCGCGGTCAGGTCTATCCCGACAATCGACAAAGCCAAGATCAAGCCCAAAAACAAAAGTAATGCGCGGGTGGCGTTGCTGACGGCTTTTCGCAAAGAGAGCGCATCGCCGGTTGCCGAGCGCAAGAGCCGCGCCTCAATGCCAGAGGAAATCCAAAGCGTGATGATCAGCACCGCGCTGGCAGACACGATACCTTCCAAAATATTACGCACCGAGAGCTGCGAGCTGCCGACTTTCCAACTGATTTGGTCTAACTCATTAAGTACCATGGGCAACAAGCCGCTGACCCACATGACCATGGCCACCCAAGCAACCCACGACAAGGTTTGCTCCAAAGCGCGAACCCATTGGGCTTGCGCAAAAGCCACTTGCAAGACTTTGACACCAGTTCGGATCACCACCAGCGCCACTAAAACAGGAATTGCCAAGGTCAAAACTGCGGCGTTTGTATAGCGGTCCACCACGATCCGCGCAGCAAACCCAAGGCATAAAAGCACCAAAGGGAACAACACGCCGTCTAAGTCATTGCGACCAAACCAAATCGAACGCTCCGACCAACCGATGGATTTGCGCAAGCCCACCACCGCCAACCAAGCCAAGCCAACACACATGACTAAAACCACCAATTCCAAAACCACCGTGGGCTGGGCAAAGGCCGCAAGCCAGCCTTCAAAGTCATCCATAGGACGGGGGGTGCTCACGTGGGTCAAAGTAGTCATGGTTCCAAATACAAAAGGTTTTAAACGTCAGCCAATACACGCAAGTGGGCTTCCACGCTGCGGGCCAAGGCATCTAAATGGTAGCCGCCCTCAAGGCAAGAGACGATGCGGCCTTTGGCGTGCTTACGTGCAACGTTTTTGATTTGTGTAGTGAGCCACGCGTAATCACTTTCCACCAAACCCATTTGTCCTAAGTCGTCTTGGCGGTGGGCGTCAAAACCAGCGCTGATAAAAATCATTTCAGGTGCGAATTCTTCTAACCGCGCCATCCACTGTTCCTGCACCAAAGCGCGAACCGCATCCCCTTTAGAGTATGCAGGGACCGGCACGTTCACCATGTTGTTGGCGGTCGATATGGCATCGCTGTAAGGGTAGAACGGATGTTGGAAAAAACTCAACATCAGAATGCGCTCATCGCCACTGACAATGTCTTCCGTGCCATTGCCGTGGTGGACATCAAAGTCAATGATGGCCACCCGCTGCAAACCGTGGCGCTCTAAAGCATAGCGTGCGGCAATGGCCACGTTATTAAAAAAACAAAAACCCATGGCTTTGTCATGGCAGGCATGGTGGCCCGGCGGACGCACCGAGCAAAACGCATTTTCAAGTTCACCCGCAATCACAGCGTCCGTGGCCGCTAAGGCCGCGCCTGCCGCGCTCAAAGCCGCTTCCCAAGTATGAATATTCATTGTGGTGTCGGGGTCAATGGGCGTGTGCGTGGGGCCACCGGCTGCGATGTCGTCACGTAAACTGTCAGTGAGGCCGCGCAGTGAAGCGATATGCATTCGGCCGTGTGCCAGTTCTAAATCAGTAATGGGCGCTGCGGGCGCGGTACGTTGGTCCAATACATCCAACACCCCGCTTGAAAGTAAGCGGTCGGCAATGGCATCCAAGCGCTGCGGACATTCGGGGTGTCCGGCACCCATGTCATGCTGACGGCAAGCCGGGTGGGTAAAAAAACCAGTCTTGTGCATGGATTCAAAGGTCCGAAAAATCGCTACCCAATGAGCTTAACACGCAAGCTATTCTTCTCTGCGGCGCGTTTTGACTACACTCGCACGGGCACGCCAACTCTTTGACTTGTGGACTAATTGTTTTGAACTTCATCTCTTTTCGCTTTTTGGCTTTTGCCTTGATCGCTTGCGTATGTGCAACGGGGTATGCCGCAGAAAAAAAGAAAAATAAAAAACGCGCAAAACCTCCTGCAGTTGTCCTTGAAAACTACAGCAAAAACCCGACAGCGATGCAGGCGGCAGATGGCATCGCAGAACGTATGGGCGTGCGTCCGCAATGGGTGCGTCACATGATTGGTCAAGCGCACAAGCTCCCCGGGGTCATCCAAGCCATGACGCCGAGCGCACCGACCAGCGTCAAAGACTGGGGACAATACCGCGACAGAGTGATCGTTCCCAATCGCATCGAATCAGGTGTGCGATTTTGGAGCCGCAACGCCGACACCTTGGCGCGGGCCGAACAAGAAACAGGCGTCAGCGCCAGCACCATCATCGGCATCTTGGGCGTTGAAACCCAGTACGGACAAAACATGGGCCGCTACCGAACCATTGACGCACTCACCACCCTGGCGTTTGATTTCCCACAAACCCACCCCAAAGCCCGGACCCGTGCGGCATATTTTTTGCAAGAATTAGAGTCGTTTTTAGTCTTTGCTAAGGCCAGTGGCCGCGACCCGATATCCGTGCGCGGAAGCTACGCCGGCGCGATGGGCATGGCGCAATTCATGCCTTCGAGTTGGATGAAGTACGCGGTCGATTTCGATGGGGACGGTCGCATCGATTTGTTTCAGAGCAGCGCTGACGCCATCGGCTCGATAGCCCATTACCTGCGCGCTTTTCATTGGAAACCCGGCATGCCAACGCACTACCCCGTTGCCTTTGACGCCCAGCGTTTAGACCTCTCGGGTCTTTTAGCCAGCGACATTTTGCCGAGCATGACACCGGCTACCATGGCCAGTATGGGCGCTGTTTTGCAAGAACCTGCTGTGCGCCACGCCGGACTGTTGGCATTGATTGAATTGCCCAATGGCCGCTTTGCGCCCGCCCAATACGTTGCCGGAACCGATAACTTTTACGCCATTACACGTTACAACTGGAGCAGTTTTTACGCGATGTCGGTGATTGAGTTGGGGCAAGCAGTGCAGACGCGCCGCACCGACATTCAACCTAACTAGCGCCACCTTTTAGATAAGTCATTCAAATATTCCAGGGCTAGTGGACGATTACTACTCCATCTAATTAAATCAAAGCCAGCAATAAATGACTTGGATCCATATCCATTGATATAGATCAGCATATGAGACCCTGATTGGACAAACAATCAACTCACTCCACTTCGAGAAATATTCGAAGCGAGGCACATGAAATTATTTTTGTGCTTTTGATTGGGGTTTGTATCTAAAGGATTCCAAAATGAAAATGCCAAAGTCTCTTATTTCAAAGGCAGTAGTGTCGACTGTCATTGCATCAGCTTGTGCTTTATTCAGCATCGGGGTGCACGCCCAAGATCAAACACGTGACCAAGTTCGTATCTATGGCTCGCAGTTGATGACGCAGCCAGAAATGAGTGCCTACCAAAACAAAATGCGAACATTAAAGACAATCAAGGAAAAAGAGGCCTATCGTTTAGAACATCACGCCCTAATGCAGCAGCGAGCCATTGAAAAAGGAATTACGCTTCCTGCTACGCCTAATGGCCCAGGCCCAGCATCACAGGGGAATTCAGTCGGTGGACAGGGTAATTCCGTCGGTGGTGGCGCAAAAGGGAACAGTCCTGCAGGTAAGTAGTCATCATTAAAGATGTTTCAAAGGTGGCGTCACGAGATGCCAC
>SXSX01000196.1 GCA_005793295.1 Burkholderiales bacterium
AAGGCCTCAATATTTTCAATACGAAATACGTATTGGCCAACCCCGCTACTGCCACCGACGTCGACTACGCGAACATTGAAAGCGTGGTCGGGCATGAGTATTTTCACAACTGGACAGGCAACCGCATCACGTGCCGAGATTGGTTCCAACTCAGCCTCAAAGAAGGTTTAACCGTTTTTCGGGACCAAGAATTCAGCCAAGACTTGTGTGGCGATGCATCGGCCCGCGCGGTCAAACGCATTGAAGACGTGCGCGTGCTTCGTACCGCCCAGTTCCCTGAAGACGCCGGCCCCATGGCCCACCCGGTGCGCCCCGAAAGCTATGTAGAAATCAATAACTTCTATACCGTCACCATTTATGAAAAAGGCGCAGAAGTGGTTCGCATGATGCAAACCCTGTCCTCGAACGGCGACAGCGTTTCTGCCCGTGCGGGTTTTGCAAGGGGCATGAAGCTGTACTTTGAGCGCTTTGATGGCCAGGCTGTTACGTGCGATGACTTTGCCCAAGCCGTCGCCGATGCCAACCCCCAATCGAATCTGGCTGCGCTCTTACCGCAATTCAAGCTGTGGTACAGCCAAGCGGGTACGCCGCGCCTGACGGCCAGCGGCAACTACAACGCCGAGCAACGCAGCTACACGCTGACCTTCATGCAACACTGCGCCCCCACCCCCGGGCAAGACAGCAAACAACCCTATGTGATTCCTATCAACATTGGTTTGGTTGGCGCACACAGCGGCGCAGCCATCTCGCTGCACACAGAACCCCTCAGCGAAATCCAGAACAGCGCACAACTCCAAGACACGCACCTCTTGGTGATGAGAACGCAAAACCAACACATCACTTTCTTTAACGTCAACGAAGAACCCGTTCCCTCCATCCTGCGCGGCTTTTCTGCCCCCGTGGTTCTGGACTTTGAATATACGAACGCACAACTGTTGGTGTTACTCGCGCATGACAACGACCCCTTCAACCGCTGGGAAGCCGGACAGCGTTTGGCTATGCGCAGCGCCTTGGCTTTACTCACTCCAGTCAACCCAGCCGCCTCAGAAACCGCGAATGCCACGGCCCTTAATCCCGACCTCCTGCAAGCCTTGCGCGATGTACTTCGCCACCCCACGCTTGACGCCGCATTCAAAGAACTCGTGCTCACCCTGCCCTCTGAAACATATATCGCAGAGCAGTTAGACGTAGTCGACCCCCAGCGCATTCACGCGGTCCGCGAAGCCATGCGCTTGCAATTGGCCACTGCGCTACATGCCGATTGGGAATGGGCGTTTACGGCCCACCAAGACAATGGCGGCTACACCCCTGACGCACATTCAGCTGGTCGCCGAGCCCTGGCCGGCATGGCTTTGTCCTATTTGTGTTTGGCTGACACCGACCAAAACGATAATGCGTGGCCCGAAAAAGCACTACAGCGTTTCAATTCGGCAAGTAACATGACCGACCGCGCCAATGCTTTGCAGGCCTTGGTCGGCAGCGGCAACGCTTTATCGGCCCAGGCCTTAGCGATGTTTCACGCGCTCTTCAAAGACGAAGACTTAGTGATTGATAAATGGTTTTCCTTACAAGCCGGAGCGTGTGATCGCGGTGGCGATGTGCTACCTGCGGTGCGTCAGTTGCTCAAGCACCCGGACTTCAGTATCCGCAACCCCAACCGCGCCCGCAGCGTGATTTCTAGCTTTTGCAGTGCCAATCCGGGCGCGTTTCACCGCCGTGATGCCGCAGGCTACGTCTTTTGGAGCGAACACGTAATCGAACTCGATAGCATCAACCCCCAAGTGGCTGCACGCTTAGCCCGCGCATTAGACCGCTGGAAAAAACTGACCGAGCCCTACCACAGCGCCGCGCGTGAAGCCTTGCTGCGCGTTGCCGCTAAAACGGATTTAAGCAACGATGTGCGTGAAGTTGTTGAGCGGGCATTGGCTTAAGTACACTCACTCTGCCTTTAAACAGAAAGAAACCCATGGCCTCCAAAGTTTCCCTCACCCGTTATTTGGTTGAACAACAACGCGTCAATGGCTTGATTCCAGCGCAACTGCGCTTGCTGCTAGAAGTCGTTGCCCGCTCTTGCAAAAGTATCAGCCAAGCCGTCAACAAAGGCGCACTCGGCGGTGTACTAGGAACGGCAGAGAGTGAAAACGTACAGGGCGAGATTCAAAAAAAACTCGACATCATCGCCAACGAAGTTTTGATTGAAGCCAACGAGTGGGGTGGCAACCTCGCGGCGATGGCCAGCGAAGAGATGGAAGGCATTTACGTCGTTCCCAACCGCTACCCGCAGGGCGAATACCTCTTGCTGTTTGATCCTTTAGACGGATCGAGCAACATCGACGTCAACGTGAGTATCGGGACCATCTTCAGCGTCTTAAGAAAACCCGAAGGCAGCCAAGTCTCGGAACAAGACTTTTTACAAGCCGGATCAAAACAGGTTGCGGCTGGATACTGCGTCTACGGGCCACAAACCACGCTAGTTCTCACCGTAGGCAACGGCGTTGCCATGTTTACCCTTGACCGCGAGCAAGGCTCCTTTGTTCTGACACAAGAAAACGTCCAAGTCCCCGCAGACACCCAAGAATTTGCCATCAACATGAGCAATATGCGCCACTGGGATGCGCCTATAAAGCGCTATGTCGATGAATGTTTAGCCGGCAAAGAAGGGCCGCGTGGAAAAGATTTCAATATGCGATGGATAGCCAGCATGGTGGCAGATGTTCACCGTATTTTGACCCGGGGGGGGATTTTTATGTACCCCTGGGATAAGCGTGAACCAACCAAGCCCGGAAAGCTTCGCCTGATGTATGAAGCCAACCCTATGGGCTGGCTCATTGAGCAAGCAGGCGGTGCGGCCACCAACGGCAAGGAACGTATTTTGGCCATTAACCCCACCCAACTCCACCAACGCGTGAGCGTAATTTTGGGCTCGAAAAATGAAGTAGAACGCGTCACTGGTTACCACTCTTAAAGGTATTAGCATGCGCACCCACAGCAACAAACAGCTCCAGACCCAAGGCCAATTCCTAGTGCTGGCCATTAGCCTGCTCGTCATTGCGTTTTATGCAGCACCGCTGTGGGCGGACGAAACGCTACAAGTCTTACGCTGCAGCAATGAGACCACAAGCGCCGAGGCCAAAGCGAGAACGAAAAGTTGCTCTAGCGCCAAACCTGCGCCTCTGTCACCAGCAGACAAAGCAGAAATTCAAAAGTGCCGCCTTCAAGCCACTAAGGCGGCAACCGAAGCCGGAATGCGCTTGGCTTTGGCCTTGTGCGAAGAGAAGTTAAAGCCTCAATAAAGCCTTCATAGATATGGTGGCGCAATGCCACCGAACTCGCAGTCATATCGATTGCTGAGGGAATTGACAAATATTCCCCCAAACTCACCCATTTGGGGGATGCACAAATTGTGCAAATTCTGCGATCCTTGCTGCCCAGCGTGCAAAGTGCTAGTTATTTAAGGTTTACCTAACAAATCTTAAAACTTTAACAACCCGTTTCGCCATAAATTCAAGTTCTGCCGAATTCAAGTAATCCGGTGAAACCTCAAATTTATTGAATGAACTGGATAAAGTTTTATGAATACACCACTTTTTAAAGCGACTGAACGTACCTATTCAACCCCCTTTGCCTTCGGTTTGATTGCGTCTTACGCCTTATTGACTTGTGGCTACGCCCAAACGGTTGCGCCCGTGCCCAATGGAATTTCCACTCCAAGTACAAGTCGCGCGGCTCTTGCTTCGGATCAATCTTTGAAGCTGTCCGACTTAGCCGGAAGCGCAACCATCGACTTACCTGGCTTAGACGATGACAGCGCCGCCAGCGCGAACGTCGCAGCCCAAGCCGTTAGCCTGCCCAACGCAGTCTCAAAAGCCTTACGCAATAGCGCACAGATTTCGCAGGTGCGAGCGACGTCCCCCCGGATTTGAGTAGCGTCTAAGCTTGGAGTCCAATCCCATAGACAGGAGATTGGACGTG
>SXSX01000197.1 GCA_005793295.1 Burkholderiales bacterium
AAAGACCAAGCCATTGTGTGCAACATTGGTCACTTCGACAACGAGATCGATGTCGAGTCCTTAGAAAAATGCAAATGGGAAGAGATCAAGCCCCAAGTCGACCACGTGATTTTCCCAAGCCAAGGCAAAAAACCTGGCAAACGCATCATTTTGTTGGCCAAGGGACGCTTGGTTAATTTAGGTTGTGGCACAGGCCACCCCAGTTTTGTGATGTCTTCGAGCTTTGCCAACCAAACGATCGCTCAGATCGAGTTGTTCACCAAGCCCAAAGAATACAAAAACGGCCAGGTCTATGTGTTGCCAAAGCACTTGGATGAAAAAGTTGCTCGTTTGCACCTGAAGAAAGTTGGTGCGATGCTGACGGAACTCACCACCGAACAGGCGGCTTACATCGGCGTCAACAAGTCAGGTCCTTACAAAGCGGATACCTACCGGTATTGATGCGCCTGCATGCGCATTGACCAACTCCTGGTTCACATCCAACTCGCGAGTACCCGCTCCCAAGCCCAACGGCTGATCGCCGATGGCGTGGAATGGCTCCAAGGCGATACGTGGAAGCGTATCGCCAAAAAGGGTGATGACGTCCCAGAAGGCGCAGAAGTGCGCCTGCTCAACGACTCCGAAGCGCGCTACGTGTCGCGCGGCGGCTTGAAGTTAGAAGCGGCGCTTGCGCACGTGGGATTGGATGTCACGGGAATGGCGTGCTTGGATGTAGGCCAATCCACAGGCGGCTTTACCGACTGCTTGTTGCAGCACGGTGCGGTATCGGTGGTGGGGGTGGATGTGGGCAGCGCCCAACTGCATCCCCAACTCCGAACCGATCCGCGCGTGCTGTGCGTGGAGAAAGTCAATGCCCGTGCCTTAGAGGCCTCCGATCTGATTGCTGCGTACGAAGACAGCGTTGGCTCGGACGGTATGTTTGATTCTGAGGATGATTCGACTTTGCCTAATTCAGATGAGACCGCCTTAGCGGCTGCGTCTGAATTTGTTCCTGCGTTTGATTTGGTGGTGGGCGATTTGTCTTTCATCTCCCAAACGTTGGTTCTCCCTGCAGTGGTCCCTTTGCTTAAACCTGGGGGCACGTTGCTCACGCTGGTTAAACCCCAGTTTGAGTTGCAGCCGGGGCAAGTGGGCAAAGGCGGAATTGTCAAAGACGCATCCATGTACCTGTTGGTAGAGCAGCGTTTGCGAGACGCATGCGCTGATTTAGGCCTAATGGTCACCGCGTGGTTTGACTCCCCCATTGCCGGGGGAGACGGCAACCACGAGTTCTTTATTTGCGCCCATAAACCGGCCTAAACAGTTAATTCCGATTGAGAACACCATGTTTTCTTCTCCTCGAATTCCAGTGGGTCTGGAATTCTTTCCTCCCAAGACGGCGCAAGGGGTGGACAAGCTGCGCCTAGTGCGCAAACAGCTCGCGGTCCTTCAACCTGCTTTTTGCTCTGTCACCTTTGGTGCGGGTGGTACCACGCAAGAAGGCACATTTAACACGGTGCGCGAAATGCTGGCAGAAGGCGCGGCTACCGCTTCGCACTTTACCTGCATCAACGCGACCCGCGAAACGGTTCGAACGCAACTCGCCACACTCAAAGCCATGGGCGTCAAGCGCTTAGTGGCTTTGCGCGGTGATCTGCCTGAGGGCTACCACGCGGGTGATTTTTTATACGCCTCAGATTTGGTGGCTTTTATTCGAGCAGAGACTGGGGATGACTTTCACATTGACGTTGCAGCCTACCCCGAAATTCACCCCCAAGCCCTTTCGCAAACCACCGATCTGCAAGCCTTTGCTGCCAAGGTACGGGCAGGGGCCAACTCCGCAATCACCCAGTATTTTTACAACTCGGATGCCTACTTTCGATTTGTAGAGGACTTAGACGCATTGGGTTTGCATATCCCGGTCGTCCCAGGTATTTTGCCCATCACCAATGCCGCACAATTGATTCGATTTTCGGACGCCTGCGGTGCTGAAATCCCCCGGTGGATTCGCTTGCGTTTACAGGGCTTTGGCGATGATGTCGAGTCCATCAAGGCGTTTGGCTTGGACGTGGTAACCGATTTATGCGATCAACTTCGTGCCGGCGGTGCGCCGTCTTTTCACTTCTACACCTTAAACCACAGCGAGCCGACCTTGGCACTGTGCGAGCGACTGGGCCTAGCCGCCTGACTCTAAGGTGTAGGTGGCGTGTTGGTCTTGTTTGAGAATGGCGGCCAAATGCGGCAACGCATCTTTTAAAACTGCCTTGAGCGTAAAAGGCGGATTAATGAGGAACATCCCGCTGGCCGGTAGACCGGGGCGGATGGTTTCACCTTCATCGCTTTGCAGCAGCTTGCTAGATTTAACGGTCAAAGTGGCCTCTAACCAACTTTTGCCCGCCTTGTTAGCCAAAGTTTTGAGTTTCCTTGGCAGGTCATGCGCTTCAGGGCGCGGAATAATCGGGTACCACACGACGTAGGTTCCTGTAGCAAAACGCAGCAGCGCATCTGCCACCATCGCGCTCACGCGCGCGTAGTCGTGCTTCACTTCGTAACTGGGATCACACAACAACAAAGCCCGCCGAGAGGGGGGTGGCAAGAATTTCTTAACCCCTTCAAAACCATCTTCGCGCTCAATAGCGACCTGTCGGCCGGCTTCCAATTGGGCAATGTTGGCGGTCAAGGTTTTAGTGTCGGTGGGATGAAGCTCAAAGAGTTTGAGTTTGTCACGCCCGCGCAATTGCTGCTGAATGATAAAGGGTGAGCCTGGGTACACTTTCCACTGCCCGCCCGCGTTAAAGC
>SXSX01000198.1 GCA_005793295.1 Burkholderiales bacterium
TATTGACCAAAAGCATCGTGATGGTCATGGGGCCCACACCACCAGGTACAGGAGTGATAAAGCCGGCAACTTCGCGCACACCCGCGTAGTCCACATCACCACACAATTTTCCTTCAGGGGTACGGTTCATACCTACGTCGATGACAACTGCACCGGGCTTGACCATGTCGGCCGTTAACACGTTGCGCTTACCGACCGCAGCCACGATGACATCGGCCTGGAGCGTCATCGCTTTGAGGTTTTTGGTGCCGCTGTGGCAGATGGTCACAGTGGCATTTTTTTGGAGCAGCATCATTGCCATCGGTTTGCCTACGATATTGCTGCGTCCAATCACCACGGCATGTTTGCCGCGCAAGTCGAAGCCAATCGACTCCAGCATCTTCATGCAGCCGTAAGGCGTGCAAGGCCAAAACCCGGGCTGCCCCACCATCAACGCGCCCGCGCTGGCAATGTGAAAACCATCAACGTCTTTAGCAGGAGAGATCGATTCAATGACTTTGTTGGCATCAATGTGCGCTGGCAGAGGCAGTTGTACCAAGATGCCGTGGATGCTGTCGTCGTGGTTAAGCTGGTCAATGCGAGCGAGCAATTGGGCCTCGGTCATGCTGGCGTCATACCGGTCTAACACCGAGTGCAAGCCCGAATCGGCGCAGGCCTTAACCTTATTGCGCACATAAACTTCAGAGGCTTGGTTGTCGCCTACCAAAACCACCGCCAAGCCGGGCGTCAAGCCTCGGGTTTTTAAAGCGTTGGTGCGTTGGGTGACTTCTTGGCGAAGCTGGGCGGAGAGCGCGTTGCCATCAATGATTTGGGCGCTAGTTTTCGATGCGGTCATGGTTATAAAAAATGAAGCGGGGGTTGAATTAGGCTTTGGGAGCGTGTTGACCGAGCGCAATTTTGAGTAAATCAGCAACCGTATTGGCGCTGAGTTTTTCCATGATGTTGGCGCGGTGCGCCTCAACGGTTTTGATGCTGATGCCTAAGTCATCGGCAATTTGTTTGTTCAAGCGCCCCGCCACAATGCGCTCAAGCACTTGGGATTCGCGCAAAGTTAATTTAGACAACAAAGTCTCGCGGCTTGCGGCTTGTAATGAATCGGCAAACGAGTCTTTGGCATGCTCGAGCATGTTTTCAACCAAGCGCACCAAATCATCTTCGTTAAAAGGCTTTTGGATAAAGTCCATCGCGCCTTTTTTCATCGTGTCTACAGCCATCGGAACATCCCCGTGGCCCGTGATGAAAACGATAGGCAAAGGCGAGCGGGTTTCCATCAAGCGGCTTTGGAGATCTAAGCCGGACATCCCACCCATGCGAATGTCAACAATCAAGCAAGCGACCTCGCGGGCGTCATAGCGGCTGAGGAAAGATTCTGCGGATTCAAAGCACCGAACGCGGTAGCCTTTGCCCTCAAGAAGCCATTGAAGAGAGTCGCGTACAGCTTCGTCGTCATCGACCACATAGACCGTACCCTTTTTGGGAATTAAGCTCATCAATTAATCCTGCTTGTGTTGGCTTGAAATCTGGCGGCGTGCTTTGGCAGGGCCAGGTTCGGCGAGTGGAATCCAAAAAGCAAATTTGCATCCCACAACTTCTGGGCCATTGTAGATGTTCTCAGCGGTCATTCTCCCTCTGTGAGACTCGATGATGGAGCGGCATAAGCTCAGGCCAATTCCCATGCCGTCTGCCTTGGTGGAATAGAACGCTTCGTACAAGCGGCTCATCACTTCTGGCGCAATGCCGTTGCCAGTATCTTGGACTGAGAAATCAATGCCGTGTTTGCCTTCGTGGGTGAGTGGGGCGACTTTTAATTCCACAATCCGCTGTGGTGCGGGGCGCAGGGCGGCGTCAATGGATTCCGCCGCATTGCGAAGCAGGTTGACCAACACCTGTTCGATCAATATGGCATCTACGTCAAGAACTGGCAGACGCGCTGAAACGCGTTTGTTAAGGCGCACGTTAAAGCGGCGCAATTCAATCTCGCCGAGCTCAAGAGACTCCGCTACCAAGGTTTCAATGTCGGTTGGGGCGCGGTTGGGTTCGCTGCGCTTCACAAAAGCACGAATGCGTTGAATGATTTGTCCTGCGCGTTCGGCTTGTTTAGCAGTTTTTTGTAAGGCCAACAATAATTCTTCTTCCGAAATTTGTTTGTCTTTGATGCGCGAGACCATGCCGCTGCAGTAATTGTTAATCGCCGTGAGGGGTTGATTGAGTTCATGGGCGACGCTTGACGCCATTTCCCCCATCGTGATCATGCGGCTGGCGTTTTGGGCGCGCTCGGCCTGATTGGCGGCTTGTTCTTCTGCAACACGGCGGCTGGTAATGTCGGTAGCAATCACCATTTGCGCAAGGCGGCCGTCCACCCAGCTCAAATAGCGGGTCCGAACTTCCATCCATTTCTTGAGTCCTGGGATAAAAATCTCAGCGCTTTCAATGTCGCTTTCAGCCAACGTGCTGGTTGGGAAACCGGCAAATGAATCGACATCATCGGACGCTTCTTCGTTGGTACGCGTTTGCGGCATGCCGGCTTCTGCGACCAACTGCAGGTGCCCCCCGGCCAAGGTACCAAACCATTGGCGGTACAACTTGTTGGCAAAAACCAATTCATCGCTACCTAAAGGGGCCACGGAAATGGAAGCGTCAAGTGCTTCCAACACCGCCGTAAACCGTTGGTGGGAGGCAGACAACTGCTCGCGAACGCGGTTGGGCTCGGTAATGTCAGTCATCGAGGTGACCCAGCCGGTTTGCGAACCCATGGCATCAATCAAAGGCGAGACATACATCCGCGCTTCAAAGACGATGCCATCGCGCCGTTTGACTTGAACTTGAATTCCGCCCTTGTCTGTTTTTCCCGCTAACTCTTCATCAAGCAACTTCATCAAATGCTCGCGGTCGCTTTCGGGCCAATACGGAAAAGGCGCAGTCCGGCCCACCAGCTCCGACTCGCTCCAACCCGTCATCATGCAAAACGCCGCGTTGACATAGGTGATGCGGCCTTGCAAATCCATGGCCCGCATGCCTGTGAGCATTGAGTTTTCCATCGCGCGCCGAAAATTGGTTTCTGCAACCAATGCCTGCTGCGCTTGCATTCGCCGGCGCGTGTGACGCCAGTTGGCAATCAGCATCCAACCCGTCATCAAACTCAAGGCGCTGACTAACCAAAACAAACCACTTCCAATCACGCCCAAAGAAGCCCGGTAGGCTTGCGCACGCAATACTAAGGCAGGCCCAACGGGCGAGAGGGGCATCGAATAGCTGGTGGTTCGGCTGCTCCAAGGCATCGCATTGGCGACCGATTTATTCATTGGCAACGCTACACCCGCTAGCACGGCGCCTTTACCGTCCTGGAGTGAAATCGCATAGCGGGCGCTGACGTCATACGGAACCCCGTACCGGTATAACGCATCCACTGAAAGTTCAACAAGCAAAACGCCAGAAAAACGCCCTCGATCGGACAAGGGAAGGTACAGCTGCAGTAAGGGCGCGTAGTCTGACGTTTTAGTTCGTTGAATGTAAACCGGTTGGCGTTGTTCGCGGGCTAGGCTAAAGCCAGGTTCATAGCTAATTTGGGGTGGTATTTCTAACCCTTGGAAAGGCCGTACTGACCAAACCACGGTCGAACCCACACTGCTTTTAATTTTCCGCTTGTCATCGATCCAACTCGCGCCCTGAAGCTCGGGGTATTGGTTTAATAAGACCGATGCACGCAGGCTGAAATCTTCTGCTTCGAGCTCTCGGTTAGAAATTTCTCGGGCAATTCGAGAAAGTTGTTCTTGGCGTTCCAACAAGCGCAAGCGCAAGCGCTGTTGGGCGTATTCCACGTCCCTTTGCACTGCTTGTTGTTCTCGGTCAATTTCTTCGAGCCGCAGGTAACCCAATGCTGAAACGATGGCCGCCAAAAACAAAACCACGGCAGCCAATGGCGCAAGCATCGCAAACCGATCTTGCCGATGAGGCGTGAGCCGCTGCCACCAACGCTTAGCGCCTTTGACCGTCGGAATTCCAAGGGTCGTGGGGAAAGTGACGAGGTCGGAAATAGGCATGCCCTGAAGTGTAGGCGAGTGCAACCGGGTATGTTGCAATGCATCATTAATATTTCATAATACAAAACTAAAAA
>SXSX01000199.1 GCA_005793295.1 Burkholderiales bacterium
CGTATCGGGTGACAGGTTTTCCTGCGGCATCTTTGATGTCCAATCCATCGCTGCCGACGAGGGGCATTGTTATGGCGGACTGCTTTAACTTCTAAGAAAAATACTATGAAAAATTCAAGCAAAAAATCTCTTTCTTTAATGACTGTCGCTGCTGTTTTGGCTGCAACGACCGGATGCTCGACCATCACAGGTAGCGGGACATCGCAGTCCATTTCAGTGCAAACCTATGCTGCCGATGGCAAAGATGTCGATGGCGCAAAGTGCGAGATGATCAACGATGAAGGAACGTGGTTTGTTGTCACGCCAGGTTCTGCCACAGTGCATCGCTCCAACAAGGATTTGCAAGTGGTCTGTAAAAAAGAGGGCATTGATGCGGGAAGCGCCAGCGTGGTTTCTCGTACAAAAGGAAACATGTTTGGAAACATTGTTTTTGGTGGTGGTATTGGCGCGGTCATTGACCACAACAACGGCAGCGCCTACGACTATCCCGCGCTCATTAAGATTTTCATGGGCCGCATGAATCAGAAAATCGACGCGACATCAACAGCAACGCCCTGATTTCATGGTCACGGCGAACCGCGGCAACCGGTTCAGTAGAAAAATCAAAACCCACCCCATGCAGAGCCTCCTGCTTTGCATGTAAAAGCAGCTGAAAGGCTCCACCTTTCAACCCGGCATTGCGTCCGGGTTTTTTGTTTCTCAGGCGCTCAAGTCGTACAAGCGTCCCGTTAACCCTCCAAAAAATCGGTGCGCAGGGTTTTCTTTAACCGCGCTGCTAGGCCGCAAGGCGATAGACAGCCCGGTAAAAATCTGATGTGGATCGGCCAACATTTCTTTGGCAATTTGGTGGGCGAGGGTGATATTGCTGCTTTGGAGCGCCGCTCCTAATTTGGTAAGCGCAGTGTTATGCGACAACTCATGCGCATGGCTAATCAGCGAGGTAAACGCCACCCGCGCCGCATCCACATGGCCAGAGCCAATCGCATTAAGCAAAGCCCGCAAGAGTTTTTCCCGCAGGCGCTTGCGGTCTGAGCCGGCCGAGTTTTGGCCATGGAACCCGCTTTCCAATGCCTCGGTTTTGAGTCTGAAGTCGTTTGACATCCTGTATCTCCTGCCACGCCACGCCGTGGAATGCGTCAATTTCCCTACAGTGCGGTGGCAATGGTGGGTCTTGAGAATCAGGTATAGCAAGTAACGTGCCTTAATTTTTTGCCGGTTTTGGCAGGATTAAGTGCCAAAAGTATGCGCTAGCTCAAAGTGGCGCACTTTGGTTTCGATCCTAATGGCAAGGATCTACTTCAAAGGTAAACCATGGCCCATATCGTCATCATCGGTGCAGGAATTGGCGGGATGCCCGCTGCCTATGAAATTCGAGAACTTTTAGATCGCGCTCATCGCATTACCGTTCTCAATACGACCGACTATTTCCAGTTCGTTCCCAGCAACCCGTGGGTCGCGGTGGGTTGGCGAGAACGCGAACAAATCACGATTCCCATTGCCCCCTGTTTAGCCCGCAAGGGCATTGACTTTATTGCCAAGGCGGTCAGCCATATCGACGCAAGCGCCAACCGGCTCACGCTTGACGGCGGCCAAACCTTGGACTACGACTATTTGGTAATTACCACCGGCCCCAAACTGGCTTTTGACGAGGTTCCCGGCGCGGGGCCTTTGAATTCGGGCGGTGGGGGGTTTACCCATTCCATTTGTAGCGTGGACCACGCCCAAGCGTTTTATGAAGACTACAAAGAATTCCTCAAGAACCCCGGGCCCTTGGTCGTCGGGGCGATGCCGAGCGCCAGTTGCTTTGGCCCAGCGTATGAATTCGCCATGATTTTGGACACTGACTTGCGCAAGCGCAAACTGCGACACAAAGTGCCTATTACCTACGTCACCAGCGAGCCCTATATCGGGCACTTGGGCTTAGGCGGGGTGGGCGACAGCAAGTCGATGCTGGAGTCTGAGATGCGAAACCGGGATATGAAGTGGATCACCAACGCCAAAACCACGCGGGTGGAAGAGGGGAAAATGTTTGTGACCCAGCTCGATGATCTTGGCAACGTCTATAAAGAGCACGAAGTGGGCTTTAAGTTGTCCATGATGCTGCCCGCCTTCAAGGGCGTTGACGCGATTGCTGCCGTCCCCAAGCTTTGCAACCCCCGCGGCTTTGTTTTGATTGACGAATTTCAGCGCAGCAAGGCCTACCGCAATATTTTCTCAGCCGGCGTCTGCGTTGCCATTCCGCCGGTAGAAACCACGCCAGTTCCCACCGGAACACCGAAGACGGGCTACATGATTGAAAGCATGGTGGGCGCAATTGCCCACAACATTGCTGACGAAATCGCTGGCCGCCCAGCCGAGTCCAAAGGAACTTGGAACGCTATTTGTTTGGCCGATATGGGAGACACCGGCGCGGCCTTTGTCGCTTTGCCGCAAATTCCGCCACGCAATGTCAATTGGTTCAAAAAAGGCAAGTGGGTTCACTTGGCAAAGATCGCATTTGAAAAATACTTTATGCGAAAAATTCGCAAAGGAAATTCAGAACCCGTATATGAAAAATACGTGCTGAAAGCCCTTGGCATCGTCCGCTTGGTTGAAAAAAGAAAGGTCTAACAATGCGCGAAAGTAGCATCCATGTGGTCTTAACCCAAAAACAAGACTACCAATTCGATATCAGCTTTGGCGCAAACGTTCCCTCCATCATGGGCGACGAACCCGCGCCACTCGGCCTGGGCATGGGGCCCTCGCCGGTACAGCTTCTCAGCGCTGCCGTGGGAAATTGTTTGTCGGATTCGCTACTTTTTGCTTTGCGTAAATTCAAGCAGTCTCCTGAGCCCTTGCGCTGCGAGATTGAATCCGAAGTAGGCCGCAACGCAGAAGGCCGAATGCGTGTTCTGGGGATTCGCGCTGTTCTTACCCTGGGCGTCCCAGCGGCAAGCCTGCAGCACCTAGACCGTGTGTTGGATCAATTTGAAGCCTATTGCACCGTCACACAAAGCGTAGGCCAAGGAATTCCCATCGTCATCGAAGTGTTGGACAGAGATCAAGTGCGCTTAAAGCCCCGATAAAGTCCCAAGGTCTGCACTTTTGTTGACCTATATCAGACCTTTTTGAAGCCTAAAGCGTAGTCTAGAACTATCACTTTAAAAGGACGATGTCATGAAAATGCTAATGGATCTCTTCTCGACGGACTATGGTTTGATGAGCGTGGCCGTCATCGCTTTTATGCTCGGAATGGCTGTTTGGTTTCGCCGATTTTTTGTTCGCAAGATGCGCGAAGATGAAGCGGCCTCTGCATGATCCTAAACCTGATCGACTGAGATCGACTTTTAGGTGCGGTTGTTTTTGTAGGTAGCACTTTTTAGCTGTCGCGCGATAGACATCCGCGACACGCTCCCCAGCCGTTTTAGGGCGTAATAATGGCTTTGCTAATTACAACTCTGCGCCATGAAACTCCGACACACCATTGACTTTTTGCTCAACGACTGGCTGCGCACTGCGGAGCTAGCGCAGCGCGAACGCTTTAGCGAGCATTCGCGGGAAACCTTTGATGCGGTTTTAGATACCTGCGAACGCATTGCAAGGGAAAAGTTTGCGCCCTTTAACCGTTTGATTGACATCGAAGAGCCGCGCTTTGACGGTGAAAAAGTCATTCTTCCGCAGGCCACGCATGACGCGGCTTTGGCCTACGCGGAGTCAGGAATGTTAAGCGCGGCCCAAGACTATGAAAACGGCGGCATGCAACTGCCCTACAGCGTAGAAGCCGCAGCCAACGCCTTTTTTGCCTGTGCCTCCGTGGGTATCAGCTCGGGTATGCTGACCACGGGCAACGCCAATCTCTTGATGGTGCACGGCACGCCGGCGCAAAAAGAGGCTTTTGCTAAAAATGAGTTTTCTGGGCGGTTCTCAGGAACCATGTGTTTGAGCGAGCCGCAAGCGGGCTCCAGCCTGTCCGACATCACCACCCGCGCCGTTCCCGATGGCGCTGGGTTTGAAGCCGACGCCTTGGGCCCGCGTTACCGGCTCAAGGGCAACAAGATGTGGATTTCCAGCGGCAAGGGTCGAGCAGCTGCTGGGCCGGACTCATCGCACCGGCCAGACCGCTGATGCAGTGTCGGTCTGCCTCTTCGCGCATGGCGCCTTCGGCGACGCGCTAGAGAGCGCC
>SXSX01000200.1 GCA_005793295.1 Burkholderiales bacterium
TTCAAAGTTCGGTCTCCTTCAGCCTTGTAGACACCGATGGCACTGGCGCCAACGGTGGCAACATCGAAAACCTCACCCTCACTGGGGCAGCTGCCATCAATGCAACAGGCAATGCACTTGCCAACACCCTCACAGGCAACGATGGGGACAATACTTTGATCGGTGCTGCTGGGGCCGATCAACTTATCGGTGGTGCTGGCAGTGACACCGCCTCTTACAGCGGTTCTGTCAGTGGCGTCACAGTCTCACTTGTTACTAGTAGCGGCATTGGCGGGGATGCGCAGGGCGACACACTCTACGGCATCGAGAATTTAACTGGTAGTGCGTATAACGACACACTCACTGGCGACTCGAGCGCAAACATCTTAGACGGCGGCACAGGAAATGACACCATGTCGGGCGGCGCAGGCAATGACACCTACATCGTTGACAGCACTACCGACATCATTACCGAGACCACTACGGGCGGCACGGATACCATTCAAAGTTCGGTCTCCTTCAGCCTTGTAGACACCGATGGCACTGGCGCCAACGGTGGCAACATCGAAAACCTCACCCTTACTGGAACAGCAGCTATCAATGGCACTGGCAACAGCGCCGCCAACACCATCACTGGAAACTCTTACAACAATACATTGATCGGTGGCGCAGGATCCGATACGCTTATCGGTGGCGCAGGTAATGACACCGCCTCTTACAGCGGTTCTACTGATGGCGTCACCGTCTCCCTCGTAACTGGCGCCACAAACATCGGAGGCGATGCGCAAGGAGATACGCTATCCGGAATTGAAAATATAACTGGCAGCGCATTTAACGACACACTTACCGGCGACGCAAACGACAACACGCTTATCGGTGGCGATGGGGCAGATTCTTTGAATGGCGGCGCAGGCAATGACACACTAGATTTAAAAACCAATACCACTGCTACCGCATTTGCTCTCGACTCAGCCGATGGGGGTACTGGTAATGACACAGTGATCGTTTCCCAATCTGGCTTGGGGGGCGCATTGAATGGCGGCGCACATTCAGACACTTTGGTGGTTTATGGTGGCACCAATGCCACATTAAATATCTCAAGTTTGAACGCACATAATTTTGAAAAGATAGATGTCAAAACTGACAGCAATGCGACCAATGTTGTATTGAGTAGCACGGCCATTTCAAATTTCGTCAATGCAACAGGATCTGACACTTTAACTTTGCGTATAGGTTCTGAAGACTCTTACTCTATTGCTACAGAATCTGGTGTAACTTTCACGCAGGGTCAAAGCATTAAGTTTTTTAGCACAAGCAACGCACTGATTGCCCAAGTTAACTTTGAATATGTCTAAATCATCCACCCCCATGCCCCCCGACCTAACCAACCTAAGGTCCTGGGCCGCCTACATCTTCCAAGGCCGCTTAGGTTGGCTGGCCGTTTCTAGTTTTTTTATTAACCTCGGCCTCATCATTCCTGCGTTATTTAGCATGTTGGTATATGACAAGGTGGTTCACAACGGAATTTTCGAAACCTTGTGGGCTTTGGCGATTGGGGTGACTTTGTTTTTAGCAGCCGAGATTACGGTTCGCGCTTTGCGGGTTCGAGACGTAGAACGGGTGGCTTTGGCAATTGATATGCAAATTGATTCGCGGGTTTTCCATTCGTTGCTGCAGCCTTCCTCACGCAGCGGGATGCAGCCCGGAATGGCGGCTAAGTTTTTAACCTTGTACCGCGACCTATCCGCAGCGCGTGATTTTTTCTCATCGCAGTATTTACTGGCGTTGTCTGACCTGCCTTTCTTAGCGATTATTTTTATCGTGATTGGCGTGATCGCTTGGCCTTTGTTGGTTGTGGTGGTTCTGTGGGTTTTGATTTATGTCGGCGTCGGTAGTCTTTTGAAAACCCGCGCAAGCACTTTTGGTCGAAAAGTTTCCGACCTTCAAGCCACCAAGCTCGCTTTGCTCACCGATGCGATGTCTTCGTTGGATGCCCTTCGCAGCAGCCACGCGGGTTTGGCTCTTGGAAATAAATTTAGTCATGCTTCAGGGGAGCTTGCCGAGCTGAACTTGGCGCTGCGCTTAGAGCTTATGGCCCAAGCCCATTGGGCGCAGGTGGTTTACCTGCTGAGCTATGTGAGCTTGCTGATCGTGGGTTCGTATTTGGTGTTTGACCAATACATCACCGTAGGCGCGATGATGGCGGTGTCAATGCTGAGCGGACGTACCCTGGGAGTTGCCGGTCAGGTCTTGATGGCGTTAGGCCGTTGGGCTGAGCTGCAACAGTCGATGAAAGTTTTGACACCGTTTTTAAGCAATGCGGGAGAAGAAGCAATAACCCCGACTCTGCATCGTCCTCGCAGCAGCATCGAAGGTCACATCGCGCTCAACCAAGTTGCCCACAACTTTGCCAATGGCAACGTAGCGCTGCGCGAGCTCAATATCAAAATCGCACCTAGCGAACGCGTCGGCTTAGTCGGGCGCCCCGGCTCTGGAAAATCAACCCTACTGCGCATCCTGGCAGGCGCTGTTCAGCCCACGCGGGGCGAAGTTCGGGTTGACCATGTTGCGCTTCACAGCATTGCCCCTGATGACCGATTTGCTTGGTTGGGCTTTAAGTCCCAAGAAGCCCCTTTGATGGCGGGAACCTTAGAGTCCAACATCTTGATGAACCTTCCTAGTAGCGCTAACCAAAGCGAGCGCATGGCCGCCCTGCAACACGCTTTGTATTATTCGTGCCTAGACCAAGACCTAGCCTCCGGCACCCTAAGTCTAGACCGCGCCATTGAAGAGTACGGCGCTAACCTCTCCGGCGGCCAGCGCCAAAAGGTGGCACTGGCCCGCGTATTCGCTACGCAACCCAAAGTCTTGCTGCTCGATGAGCCCACCGCCGGCCTCGACACCGAAACTGAAGCCACCATCATTGATCGCCTTCAAGCCCTCAAAGGCGTAACCCTTTTGATCGTATCCCACAACGCCCGCGTTTTAGGCATGACCGAACGCCTGATCGTTTTGGAAAATGGCAACGTCTTGGCAGACGGGCTGACAAAACAGATGCTTCAATCCTAGATTGTTCCCAATCCCTTTAGAATTATCACAATGTACATCGGCCTATTAGAAGACGAACCCCATCTCGCCCAACACGTGCGCGAGATTCTTGAAGGTGCAGGACATACTGTTTCCGTTTTTACCAACGGCGCCGATATGGTGAGAGCGATTGGGCGTGACACGATTGATTTGTTTGTTTTGGATTGGCGGGTTCCGCGGATGTCAGGGCTTGAAGTTCTTAAGCATATTCGTGAAGTGCGCGCCTTGAAAGAACCCGTTATTTTTCTCACCAGTCGCAGCGACGAGCAAGACATTACGGAGGCGCTTAACGCCGGCGCCGACGATTACTGCACAAAGCCCGTTCGTCCACGGGAATTTTTAGCGCGTATTGCTGCGCTTCAACGCAGGACCTACCCCGAGCGCACCAACGAAGACACGTTGCGTACGCTGCTGGACTACACCTTTAACAAAATCGACAATACCGTGGCCTTCGCTGGTAAAAAAGTAACGTTGTCTGAAAAAGAATTTAAGCTGGCGCTCTTCATGTTTGAAAACCATGAACGCGCCGTCTCACGCGAACGACTGTTACAAGAAATTTGGGGGGGCGGCGGTGATGAATTGTCGCGCTCGCTGGATGTACACGTGTCTTGGCTGCGCAAGAAACTCGATCTCTCCGCCACATCAACCGCACTGCGTTTTAAACCGATTTACGGCTTTGGGTACCGGCTGATGGCGGTTAAAGGCGATAGCGATGAATAAGCGGATTGCTACTGTCGTACTTAGCGTATGGAGTGTTCTTGGTTTGGTTTCCTTGAATGGCTATGCGCAACAGAAAGATGCAACTGACGATCAGGCCGTCATCACCTACACCGTCAGAGCAGGCGACACCTTAGCCAAGATTACACAACGCTATTTGGTGGCAGGGGCTGACCTTGGAAGTCTTCAAAAAAGCAGCCTGCTTAAAACGCTTAACCAATTACCCGTTGGCCTCGATTTAGAAATTCCCCGCGAGCTGGTCCGTTTTTCTCCATCAACGGCCACCGTCATGGGCCTGTCGTGCGCTAGCTCGATCCGCCTCAACAACTCACCAAAGCCTTTGGAAGTGGGCACCAGACTACAAGAAGGCGCAGTGATTGATGTTCCGCCGGAATGCCACGTGGCTTTGTTACTCGAAGACGGCTCCATGATTCGGTTGCCCTCAAGCGCGACCCTGAAAATGCGACCCTGCGTAAAAGCGCGTTGGAGTCTGCGCCTGAGGTTCGGCTTGAACTTAGCCGTGGCCGTATTGAGTTAGAGGTCCACAAAGCCCGCGCTAAAACAACGCCCTTTGAAATTCGTACGCCCTTATCCGTGATGGGCGTTCGAGGAACCGAGTTTCGCGTTGGTTATTCGCCCGAAGACCAATCGGCACAAGTCGAGGTTTTAGGTGGGGTGGTTCAAGCCCGTGGCGCGAAAGACAACAACGCACTCGAAATCACCAAAGGCTTAGGAATGCCGATTGATGGCGACGGCAAATCATTGCCAGTGGAATACCTGCTTGAGGCCCCCAGCGTTCGAACCATTGACATAACAAAAAGCGCGCAGCCTTCGTTTGTAGCGCGGCTCCAACCTGTTGCATTCGCCCAGTACTACATTGCGGACAACTCCACCACGGCCAACTTGTCAGGCTCGCGCTCTTCTCAACACTTGCTATCCCCTGAGTTCTTTATTCCACGGTTAAATAAGCAAGCCACGTTTTACAAACTCACCTCCGTCTCTCCTTCCGAGCTGGTTGGAACCGAGCGCAACTACGCTTTCTGCTCAGGTACGGGCGATGGCAAATCGTCCCGCTGCAGCGCTTTGTTTGACGTGCCCTTAGCTGATAACGGAGCCATTGCTTTTGTTTTGAATCGCATTCAAGACGGCGTAAGCCAACCCGTTGTCAATACCCCAAACCTGCAAGCCCGCAACGGGCGCTTTTCTATCCAAGGCTTGCCAAGCGGGCAATACGCCTGGACTCTGTCGTATTCCATGCGTCCGACCCAGCCCGCCAATTCAGTCACAACCACGGTACAACAGTCGGGCATGTTTGAACTTATTACCGTCTCAAGTACCTCGCCTTGAACGCCCACCTTCAACGAAAAACGCGGCTGCGCCGCGAATGGTTTTTTACCATCGCCATCGCCATTGGTCTTCTCGCAGCGCTGGTGTTTGGCGACTTGGCTCGCCCGATGGGCAACGTCCTGTATGACCACTACATGCGATGGCACGGCTTTCGCGCATCAGAAGACATCATCATCGTCTCAATTGACGACCGATCCCTCTCCGAACTCGGAGGCTGGCCGCTGCAGCGCTCGCAGTACATCAAGCTGTTCGAGAGCCTCGATGATGACCGCTTTCGGCCTAAAGCCATTGGTTTTGATTTGCTCTTTGTTGACCCGACCGAGGACGACGCAGCGCTGGCAGAACAAATGGCGCGACAAAAGACGGTCATTCCTTTGGAGTTCAAGCTCCCCGAAAAGGCAGGACAA
>SXSX01000201.1 GCA_005793295.1 Burkholderiales bacterium
GATGCCGCCCGAGCCGACGCGAATGCGCTCGGTGCTACCAGCCAAATAGCCCACCAAGACGGCGGTGGCAGAACTCGCGATGCCTTGCATGTTGTGGTGTTCGGCAACCCAATAGCGCGAAAAACCCAGGCGCTCGGCGTGTTGGGCGGTTTGCAAGGCGGTGGCCAAGGCTTGCGCTACGCTGGCCCCTTCGCGTACCGCGACCAGGTCCAACATCGAAAGCGCAAAGGAGGGTTGAGATGTCATAGCAGCATTATGCGCAGTCGCTTGAAGGCCCGTATGCCCGCATGCGCCTTGCTCTAAGATCCTAGGCTATGCATACCTCTGCCCTTGTTTTATTTTCTGGCGGTCAAGATTCCACCACTTGTTTGGCCTACGCCTTGTCGAAATACGCGCACGTTGAAACGGTTGCCTTTGATTACCGCCAGCGCCATCTTGTGGAGTTAACCCAACGCCTTCGCGTTATAGAAGCATTGCGAGCCCAATTTCCTGAATGGGGCCAACGCTTAGGGGACGACCATTTGCTTGATGTGGCGGTCTTGGGCGAAGTGAGCGAAACCTCCCTCACGCGCGATACCGCCATGGCGATGCAGGCCAACGGCTTGCCCAATAGTTTTGTGCCCGGGCGCAACTTGTTGTTTTTAACCTTGGCTGCGGCATTGGCCTATCGCCGTGGCATAGACGTACTGGTTACGGGGGTGTGTGAAACCGACTTCTCCGGTTACCCCGACTGCCGAGACGACACCATGAAGGCCATGCAAATCGCTTTGTCATTAGGCATGGACAAACGCTTCTTGATTGAAACCCCGCTGATGTGGATTGACAAAGCTGCAACGTGGCAGCTTGCGCACCACTTGGGCGAACAGTCTGGCGTTACGGATGGCGGCACGGCCTTGGTGGATTTGATTGTGGAGCACACCCACACCTGTTATTTGGGTGAACGCATACAGCGCCATGCGTGGGGTTACGGCTGTGGCACCTGTCCGGCCTGCGCCTTACGAGCCAAGGGCTTTGACGCCTATCACGCGTCTTGATAACTTGCTTTTGAAAACCTACAGTCGTTTTTCTTCTACCGTAAAACGCGCGCCGCCGCCTGCGGCTTGTTCCGTTAACACCCAAGCTTGGGTGTGAAAGTTGGCAACCCCGGGCCGATGCGCGATGGACACCAATGCGCCACCTCGGGTTGCGACCATCTCAACGAGGCGCTGGTAGAGCGTGGCTTCGGTTGCGGTGTCTAAGGCGCTGGTTGCTTCGTCGGCAAAAACCCACTGTGGTTGTTTTAAGAAAACCCGCGCCAGAGCTAAACGCTGCTGCTCCCCACCTGAGAGTTTTTGCCCCCACGCGTCGCTGCGGTCTAAGTCTTTGGCAAGCGCAGGCAACATGGCGTGTTCTAAAGCCTGCGTGAGTTGCGTATCGGTATAGCGCTCGGGGCGCTCAGGGTAAGCCAGCGCGTCGCGCAGCGCACCGTTAGGAAAGTAAGGCCGCTGTGGAATAAACATCGCATCTGACGGCAGGTGAACTACGCCGCTGCTAAACGGCCAAATACCAGCCAGTGTGCGAAACAGGGTGGACTTGCCCGCGCCAGATGGCCCTTGCAGCAAGACCCTATCGCCGGACTGCGCGTGAAGCGCTGCATGGGCCAAAAGCGCAATGCCGTTGGGCAAGGAAACTGAGAGATGGTCCGCATCAAGTGTTGATCCAAGCGCGGAATCTAAGGGCGCGATCTGAACCTCTGCGCTTTGGGAATTTTTTCCCTCAAGAGCGCTGTCAAAGCTAGTCAAACGGTCGGTGGTCGCCCGCCAAGAAGCCAAGCTACTGTAGTTATCGACAAACCAACTCAAGGCGCCTTGGACTTGGCCAAAGGCCGAAGAAATTTGCATCAGCTCGCCCAATTGAATCGCGCCACTAAAAAACCGCGGCGCAGCCACCACAAAAGGAAACACCACCGCCGCTTGGCCAAAAAAACTGGTAAACCACACCAGATTTTTTTGCGCTTTTATTAGCTGCAGGTAATTGGCTAAAACGCGTTCAAAACGGTTGCCCAGTTGTTGCTCCTCGACGGTCTCGCCTTTGTCCAGCGCAATCGACTCGCTGTATTCGCGTACCCGAATCATGTGGTGACGAAAATCGGCTTCGACCCGTTGTTGTACAAAATTAAGCGCAATTTGCGGCCGTCCAATCCAGTGGCTGATCGCGCTACCCAAAGCGCAGTACAACAGCGCCATCCACACCATAAAGCCGGGAATATTGAACTCGGAGCCACCAACGCTGAACGCAAAACCGCCCGAGAGGCCCCACAAAATTCCTACAAAACTCGCCAGCGTAACCACCGAGTTCAGTAAGCCCATGGACAAGCTAATGGACAGCGCAGTGAACTGATTAATATCTTCGGCGATGCGCTGGTCAGGGTTGTCAGGCAGGAGGGCAGACGCATCGGGCGAAGTAAACCGCGCAAGCTCCATGCGGTAAAACGCGTACCCGGTCAGCCAGCGTTGCAGGTACTGGGCGGTCATCCAAGCCCGCCAGCGCATCTCCAATAACTGCGTGAGATAAAAGCGGTAAACCGCGATCACGATAAAAGCAAACGCCAAGTAGCTAAAGCGTCCCAATTGGGTCCAAAAAACGGCGGCATTTTTTTCTTGCAAGGCGTCGTAAAACAATTTGTTCCAGTCGTTAAACAAAACCGCCATGTACACCAGGCCCAAGTTCAGGGCGACGATCGCCAATAAAAGGCCGCGGGCTTTCCACTTTTCTTCGGAAGAAAAGTAGGGCTTAGCGAGCGCCCAAACCCGATGAATAAAAAAGCTGAAGGCGCGAAGTTTTTGAAACATATCAGTTGCGAACGCCGCTGGCCACGTGGCCTGAAGGAACGTGGCGGGCGGCTGATTCGATGTGGCCGGTTTGGTCGTCAAAGAAAAAGTCAGGCTCAAACTCACGCAAGAACTCGCCCTTGTCTAAGCCGCCTAAGAACATCGCCTCATCCACCTCGATGTTCCAGTCCATGAGCGTGCGAATCGCGCGTTCATGGGCCGGTGCGCTACGGGCGGTTACCAGCGCGGTGCGAATGCGCATATGCGGTTGGGCGGCCTGTTGCAAGCCGTGTAATGCGACGAGCAAAGGCTTAAATGGGCCGTCCGGTAAAGGCTGCGCGGCTTTGTCGGACTCGTGTTGCTGAAATGCGTTGAGGCCTTGGGCTTGGAATACACGCTCGGCCTCGTCGCTAAATAAAACGGCGTCGCCGTCAAAGGCAATGCGAACTTCAAATGGGTGGGCGCTGCTGGCGTGGGCTGACAGCGGATACACCTGCGCGGCCGGAACGCCAGCGTCTAAAGCGCTGCGCACGTCGCTTAGGTGGGTGCTTAAAAATAAGTTCGCCCGCAAGGGTTGTAAATACTTCCAAGGCGCTTCACCCCTTGTAAAACTACAGCGAATAATCGGCAACGCGTAGTGGGCCGCTGATTTCATTACCCGCAGACCGCTGACCGGATCGTTACGCGAAAGAATCACCACTTCGACCCGCTGCGAAGGCGTTTCGTTAAAGGCGAGAAGCTTTTTAACCAAAGAAAAGGCCACACCTGGTTTGGCAGGCGTGTCAATGCGCTCGAGTTGCAAGCGCATATAGGCGCGGTCATCGCCTTGCTCAAAGATTTCGTTTTCTTCTTCAAAATCAAACAGGGCCCGCGAAGAAATCGCCACCACCAATTTGCCGTCTAAGGTCATACCCATAAATATGACTCTTTATTGTTGTAAAAACAGGCGGTACACGGGGTTCTGCGTTTCTTCAACGTAGGGGTAGTCCAGCGCTTCTAAAAACTGGGCGAAGGCTTTGTTGTCTGCTTTGGGTACTTGCAAGCCCACCAAGATACGGCCGTAGTCCGCGCCTTGGTTGCGGTAGTGAAACAGGCTGATGTTCCAGCCCGGACGCATCAGGCTTAAAAACTTCATCAAAGCGCCGGGACGCTCAGGAAATACAAACCGCAAAATGCGCTCGTCTTTTGCTAAAGCGCTGTGGCCGCCCACCATGTGGCGGATATGCTCTTTGGCCAACTCGTCGTGGGTCAGGTCCAGCGCTGGGAAGCGGTGTTTACCGAAGTTTTTGGCAATTTTTTCAGACTCACCTTTGCCTTGCGTGGTCAGTCCGACAAAGACATGTGCTTGGGCTGAATCGCTCATGCGGTAGTTGAATTCGGTCACATTGCGCGGCCCCCCAGGCAAGGCGCCAATGAGTTCGCAAAAACGCTTAAAGCTGCCGCGCTCCTCAGGAATCGTGACCGCAAACAAGGCTTCGCGCTCTTCGCCTACTTCGGCCCGCTCAGCGACAAAACGTAAGCGGTCAAAGTTCATATTGGCGCCACACAAAATAGCAGCGTACGTCTGCCCTTTGGTTTTATGGGTGGCCACATACTGTTTGATCGCAGCAACGGCCAGTGCGCCCGAGGGCTCCACAATCGAGCGGGTATCAACAAAAACATCTTTGATCGCAGCGCACACGGCGTCGGTGTCGACCGTCATAAATTCATCGACCAAACCGCGGGCAATGCGAAACGTTTCTTCGCCGACCAGTTTGACGGCGGTGCCATCCGAGAACAAGCCCACATCGGAAAGCATCAACCGCTTGCCGGCGCTCACCGACTGCATCATCGCGTCGGAGTCATTCATCTGTACCCCAATGACCTTCACCTCGGGGCGAACCGCTTTGATGTAATTGGCTACACCGCTGACCAAGCCGCCACCGCCGATAGCGACAAAAATCGCATCCAGCGGGCCTTGGTGTTGGCTCAAAATTTCCATCGCAATCGTGCCTTGACCCGCGATCACATCGGGGTCGTCAAATGGGTGAACAAAGGTCAGTCCTTGTTTTTTTTCTAAAGTCAGCGCGTGGTTGTATGCGTCGGTGTAGCTGTCACCAAACAAAACCACCTCACCGCCAAACCCGCGCACGGCGTCTACTTTGACCTGCGGCGTGGTCGTTGGCATCACAATCACCGCCCGCGCCCCCAAGCGGCTCGCGCTCAAGGCCACGCCTTGCGCGTGGTTGCCCGCAGACGCGCAAATCACACCTTGCTTGAGCTGTGCAGGGCTTAAGTGCGCCATCTTGTTATAGGCCCCGCGCAGCTTAAAACTGCGAACGGCTTGCTGGTCTTCGCGCTTTAAGAGCACCGTGTTGTGTAGCCGCTTACTTAAAAGTTTGGCGGTCTCTAAGGCCGACTCCTGCGCCACGTCATACACCCGGGCGTTCAAAATTTTGATCAGATAGTCCGCCGGCTGCAAGGCATTGGCTTTACGGGGGGCTTTCATTGGGGCTTTTGAGGGGGCCATTAATGGCGTTTTTGTGGGTTTCATTCGAATCAAGTTGGGTTTATTCATTTAAAGGCGTTCAAGGGCGGCAGCATAAATACGGCTTTTGTCGCGTTTGCCC
>SXSX01000011.1 GCA_005793295.1 Burkholderiales bacterium
ACTTTTACAACGCCTTAACCAACTCCGGCACAGCCACAAACAAGTCAGCCTCTAGCCCATAGTCAGCCACGCTAAAGATCGGGGCCTCGATGTCTTTGTTGATCGCCACAATCACCTTGGAGTCTTTCATCCCCGCCAAGTGCTGGATCGCACCACTGATGCCGCACGCCACATAGAGCTGGGGAGCGACGATCTTGCCGGTTTGTCCGACCTGCCAGTCATTAGGGGCGTAGCCTGCATCTACGGCTGCGCGGCTGGCGCCCATGGCGGCTCCGAGTTTGTCGGCCAAGGGGGTCATGATTTCCATGAACTTCTCGTTGGAGCCCAGTGCCCGTCCGCCAGAGACGATGATCTTGGCAGCGGTGAGTTCAGGTCGGTCGTTCTTGGCGATCTCTGAGCCCAGGAAGCTCACGTCGGCACTGGCGCTTTGGGCGTTAGGAGTCTCGATCGTTGCATTGCCGCCTGTGGGCGCTGCATCAAAGCCGGTGGTGCGTACGGTGATGACTTTGATGGGGTCTTGGCTTTGCACGGTGGCAATCGCATTACCGGCGTAGATGGGGCGCTCAAAGGTGTCGGCGCTGATGACTTTGGTGATGTCTGAGATTTGACCCACATCGAGTTTGGCAGCCACCCGCGGGGCGATGTTTTTACCAAAGGCGGTGGCAGGAAACAGCAGGTGGGTGTAATTACTTGCCATGGCCGTGACTTGGGCGGTGATGTTTTCTGCCAGTCCGTGCGCAAAGGCGGGGCTGTCGGTGTGCAGGACTTTGGCTACCCCTTGGATGGCAGCGGCAGCTGCGGCGGCAGGGCCTGCGTTGTGGCCTGCAACGAGGATGTGGACTGGTGCGCCGCACTGCAGCGCTGCGCTGACGGTGTTGAGTGTGGAGGGCTTGAGGCTGGCGTTGTCGTGTTCGGCGATGACGAGGGTGGTCATGGGGAGGGGTCCTGTAGAGATTTCTGTCTGTGAATCTGGGGCTTAAATAACTTTGGCGTCGTTTCGGAGTTTGTCGACCAAGGCGGCGACGTCTGCGACTTTGATGCCGGCGCTGCGGGCTGCGGGTTCGACAACTTTGAGGGTTTTGATGCGCGGGCTCACATCAACGCCTAAGTCTGCAGGGCTCAGGGTGTCGAGCTGCTTTTTCTTGGCTTTCATGATGTTGGGCAGGGTGACGTAGCGGGGTTCGTTAAGACGCAGGTCGGTGGTGATGATGGCCGGTAGGGTCAGACTCAGGGTTTCGGAGCCGCCGTCGACTTCGCGGGTGACTTGGGCTTTGCCGTCTGCGATCTCGACTTTGCTGGCAAAGGTGGCTTGGGGGCGGTCGCTTAGGGCGGCGAGCATTTGGCCGGTTTGGTTGCAGTCGTCGTCAATGGCTTGTTTGCCTAGGATGACCAAGCCCGGTTGCTCTTTGTCCATCAGGGCTTTGAGTAGTTTGGCCACGGCCAGGGGTTGGAGTTCTTCGGCGGTTTCTACGAGGATGGCGCGGTCGGCTCCGATGGCCATGGCGGTGCGCAGGGTTTCTGCGCATGGGGCACTGCCGCAGGACACGGCGATGATTTCGCTGGCGTGGCCTTTTTCTTTGAGGCGTACAGCCTCTTCGATGGCGATTTCGTCAAAGGGGTTCATGCTCATTTTGACGTTGGCAATGTCTACCCCGCTCAAATCACTCTTGACTCGCACTTTAACGTTGTAGTCCACCACGCGTTTGACTGCTACCAATACTTTCATACGTATCCTCGGGAATAGAAAAAAAACAAAAAAATGGGGTGCATCGCATTGACGTGCACGTCAACCTAAGATTCTATGCGTCCGCGCCTTGGCACAGCCTGACAGAGTCAATTATTCTGTTTGAAATTCAAAATAGAACGATCGTGCTTTTTTATTATAGCGAAGACGATCCGTCTTGGACAAAGACGCGAGCCAAGCGCCCCATCGAACACCAATACAGGTCGCGTGACCAGCCCACGCTGGGGAACACCACGCCCTGGGTGATGCCCCCACTACGCACTCGGCCTTTTTCCTCTCCCGTTTCAATCTCCAAAACCACAACCTCTTCGCCCATACGACGGTAATCATTAACGACCAACTCGCCGGTATCGGCAAACAAGATCATGTGGCTTGCCGCACCAAAATTTTGCTTTTGCCAAAGGGGCTGCAACGCGCTTTGTTCCGGCATAAACCGCCACGCCTTTAATACCTTATTGGCAGAGTCAAAAGCCACGACGATGCGCCTCAATCTATCAAACAGCGGCGGATTGGTGATGCTGCCTGCGGGCAGGCCGCTGATTTCAAACCATTCGTGATTGCTTGCGTCGGAAAGCGACACGCGAATTAAGCGGTTGGGCGTGGGACTCACGCCCGCACCCAACATGTTGATCCGGTAGCGGTGTTTGCCGTTGTCCATGAACCACGCATGGGCGCCATCGAGTACCACGTCCCAGCCGTAACTTTGGGAACTCTGGCCGATGTAATCAAAGCGCCAATCGGCATCAAAGACCAAGCAATGGCGTGGCCCATTCCAGTGGTAACGAAAGATAGAGCGCACACCCACCACATACACCGTATTACCCAAAGCGCTTAAGCGGGCCACCGAGGGTTCGGGGCATAACGTGGCGGGCGAGAGCTCTTTAAGTGTCTGGGGGTCTATCACGCTTAAGGCAGCGGGGACGGTGTCCGACAAATTCTTGGTCACGATCAAGCCGTTGTCTAAAACGACAAAGGAGTTATAGGCTTGGTCCTTTGGCAAACGCAACGTATCTTTCAATTGGCAATCGCGATCCAAGCGGTGCGCATAGCGGCCGTACACCACATAGATATCGCCGTTGCGGTGAATCGCCATGCCGCCAGGCCACATCGGTCCGCCAGGCAAGCGGGGCGAGCGCGCAAATGTTTTCAAAGTCAGGGAATCAATGCGCTCCACACACGCAGTGGTGGGCAAACCGATATGCGAGCGCAGCGCTGAATGTCTTAGTAAAAAAACCTCGCCGGGGTCTCCCAATACCGTCATCGTTGTGAGCAAAGTATTGCGCGTGACGCAACCTAGAGTTTCACCCGCTTGGAGCGCGAGACCAGGCCCTGAAAGTGGCACTTGCAAACGCGCTGGGCCGGCGTCTTCCGCCGGCCAAGGGCTTGCAAAGTACCCAGCGCTCATTGCGCAACTTTGCGTCTGCGTCGCGTCCAAAACCAGGCCGCTCCGGCGACCAACACGAGTAAAGCATACGGTCCGTAGGTTGGCAAGAAATAGCGCAACAAGGAGTTGATCAAGACTTGGCGCTGCGGCGTATAGCCTTCGGGCATGGTCAAGACATTGTTGGCTTTTACATACGCCGCGTAATCGGCCTGCATGGCTGCAAACTCTACTGGCCTGCTTAGACTCAAGTCTTGCGTTTCTCCGGGGTCATTTTGCAGGTCATACAAGTGCCATTGGCCGTCACCCACAGGCAAAGAATTTTTGGTAAGTTTGAGCGTGCCTTTGAACAAAGCAGCGTTACCCGAGAGTTCGTAGCCCAAAACATCTGACGCAGAACGCACCGCAATGGCTTGACCCAAAAGTAAAGGCACCAGGCTGCGCCCGATCATGGGCTCTACCGCAGCGCCTTTGTATTGGGTTCCAGCCGGTTTGATTTGGGCGAGATCAAGCAGCGTAGGTGCGATATCGGTGACGTGGGTGAGCGCGGTTTCAATGTGATTTTGACGGGCACTGCCGGGTACGGATACCAACATCGGAACCCGAATTCCACCCTCGCCTGCGTAAAACTTGTAGGTTGATAAAGGCGACGCTGAGGCGCTAGCCCAGCTGGGCCCAGGAATGCCATAGGCCCCTTTAGCACCGAGCTTGCCGGTGTCTTGGGTGTACTGGGTTTTAAGCCACATTTGAGCTTCTTTGTAGTCCGAGCCCTCGGGACCGTTGTCGGAGAGAAAAACAAAAACGGTGTTGTCAAACTGGTTTGTCTTGCGCAGGTAATCGAGCAAACGCCCCACCTCGAAGTCCATCGACTCGGCCATGGCGGCGTACACCTCCATTTGCCGCTCCATATGTAAGCGCTCTTTTTCTTCCAAGGCGTCCCATTTCAACGTGGTTCCCATGGTCACCATCGCTGTGCTCTTGGGAACCAGCCCCAACTCCACGGCTTTGCGCAGCCGCTCTTCACGTAAAGCCGTCCACCCCGCGCGGTAGCGGCCTTTGTATTTGTCAACAAATTCCTTGGGCGCTTGGACGGGAACGTGGTTGGCTTGGAAGCCTACATACGCAAAAAACGGTTGGTTCTTACGCGGATCGTCTTTCATGTAACCCAGCATGCGGTCTACAAAATAGGTCGATGAAAAAAATTCTTTGGGCATCACTGCTTTAGCCCCGTCCTCAAACCAGTACACCTCAGGCAAATGCGCTAAGTAACGCTTTTCGGGCTCCCAGTTGTCTGACCCGGTATCGCCTTGCACGATGGATTTGTCAAAGCCCCGCTTATTTGGCAAGTTGTAGGGCTCCGAGCCCACGTTCCATTTTCCAGTAATGTAGGTGCGGTAGCCGCTGTCTTGCAGCAAAGAAGCTACCGTAACCACATTGGTGCTGAGCGAGCCTTGGTAGCCGGGTTTGCCCAAATGTTCGCTGGGCATGGCTTCTCGAAGATTACCAACGCCGTTGCGGTGGTTGTCCACTCCGGTGAGTAGCATCGAGCGGGTCGGGGAGCAGGACGCTGCGCTATGGAAATTTGAAAATCGAACGCCTTTTTTTGCGAGCGCGTCTAAGTGGGGGGTGGCGATTTCACCGCCAAAAGCACCCACATCGGAGAACCCCCAATCGTCAGCGACCAGCACCACGATATTGGGACGTTTGGCAGGCACTGGGTTTGCACCCCAAGCGCTTCCAAAAACGCCGCAACCCACTGCAAGCCCCACAACCCACGCTATTGAATGCTGTTTCATGTCTCGCTCTTTTTTAGTTAGCACCATACACAAATGTATCGATAGAAATATAGCATGGTGGCTTGGGTCACAATAGAGCGAAAACAAGGAATTAGGAACGTATGGGACAGCCTAAAACAACACGCAAAAGTAAAGTCGCGCCCCGCCTAGGACGCGATGACTGGTTAGATGCCGCCTTTCAAGCCGTGGTGGACCATGGGTTTGATGGCGTGCGGGTCTTGGTGCTGGCTGATACCTTAGGGGTTACTCGAGGAAGTTTTTACTGGCACTTTAAAGACCACTCCGAACTGGTTCAGGCCTTGCTGCAGCGCTGGCGTGATCGTGAGCTGGCATTGAATCAAAGCATCCAAGGGCAAAGCCATGCCGACCCAGTGAAAGAACTCGAAGCTTTGCTAGAAGCCGCCTTAGCCCATGCCGGCGAAGACCTCCAAAACATGCGCTTTGAGTTAGCGCTGCGCGGCTTGGGTCGGCGTGATTCTGCGGTCGCCGATATGTTGGTTGCGGTCGACCAGATGCGCATGGCTTTGTTTGAAAACAAGTTCAAACGCATTACACCTGACCCCAAAGCCGCGACCGATTTAGCGTCTTTGTTTTATTTGGCGATTGTGGGCAGTTACCAAGCCTTAAGCCGCCCTCAAACGCCAAGTGCGACCAAGCAATATTTGCAAAGCATCATCTCGCACTACTTGATTCAACAGCAATTGAAAGCGCCTTGAAGATAGTTAAGCCTTGCAAAGACGCAATGCTCAAGGCCCGGGCGCAATCAAGACCGTGCGAAAACCCACATGGCTGACTGCCAAATCATCCTCTTGGCCCTGGCGCGAACCGGCGCGGTAGCGCATGCAGTAGTTGGGGGCGCATAAAAAAGAGCCGCCCTTTATGACATGCTGATCCACGGGTGCAGCCGCTTGCGACAGATTTTTTACCAAGGGTTTCGAGCGAACTTGCTCCGGCGTTGGCAAAGCTTCGCTGACGAGGATGTCGTGGGACGCGGTGTAAACGTCTCGGGTGAGTTCCCAAACGTTACCAATCATGTCAAACAAACCCAAGGTGTTGGGTGTGTAACAACCCGCGGGCGCAATCCCCACAAAACCGTCGTCACCCGAGTTAGCCACGGGAAACAAACCTTGCCAAGTGTTTGCTGCTTTGGGTTGTGCGTGTTCGTCGATGCGGATATTGCTAGCCCCGCGAGCGGCCCACTCCCATTGCGCCTCGGACGGCAATACCGCCCCCTTCCATTGCGCGTAGGCTTGGGCATCTTCAATCGTGACTGTGACGACGGGGAATACGCCACGCCCAGCGATATCGGTATCCGGCCCGCCGGGGTGACGCCAATTCGCACCGGGCACGTAGCGCCACCATTGGGTTGGGCTGCCCTTGCCAGACAAACTATTCGGGCTGATGAAAACCACGGCTCCTGGCAAACGCATTTCAGGTGGGAGCTCGGGATGCAGCACAGGGTCGACCACGCGTTCGGCCACTGTCTTGTAACCTGTCGCGGCCACAAAGGTCGCGAAGTCGTTGTTGGTGACCTCGGTTCGGTCTATCCAAAAACCTGACAGCTTAACCTTGCGAATGGGCAACTCTTCGGGGTAGACCGTGTCGCCCAACTCCAACTCTCCGCCTGGAACCCACACCATTCCGATGCGAGGCGAACCTGCCGCTTGCGCAGGAATTGCACACTGCAAAGGCTCGCCGTTGGCAAATTGTTCGGTCGCTTTCGCAGCCCATCCAAGCCAAACGAGTACCGCCAACGCACTGGCAGCTAACAAGCCCCAAAGAAAGTATTTACGGCGCAGGCTAGTTGCTCCAGTAGGTGTACTCATCGCCCGGGCCGTCGAGTTGATCCAGCGTCTTGTCGATGTTGACAGACATTTTGATAAATGAGGCCCAGCGCGGTGGCGGCATATTGGCGTGGTGGGCTTGTAACTCCGCCTTGAGTTCGGCCAGTTTTGCGGGCTCTCGCATCGCCAAGTTCACTTGTTCGGTGGGATCGGTGCTTAAATTAAACAACCAATCTTTGGCAGGAATCTCGGAAGAAATTAACTTCCAATTTTTATGGCGCATGGCGCGGTAAGGGCCATCGCGCCAGAACAAGGGGCGCTGGGCTTGATCTGTAGGGTTAGCGCTCAAAAATGGCAACAGGTTCACACCATCAATGGGGCGATCCGAAGCCATTTTTCCGCCCGCAGCAGCTACCACGGTGGGCATGATGTCAATATTGCTGATCGGCTGCTGGTATTGTGTTCCTGCTTTGATCTGGGCCGGCCATTTGGCAACATATGGCACGCGAATTCCACCCTCAAAGAAAGTGAGTTTCCAGCCGCGGTAGGGCTGGTTGACATCCGGAATACCGATGTAACCGGGCGCTCCGTTGTCGCTCATAAAAACCACCATAGTGTTGTCATCGATACCTTCGTCTTTGAGTGTTTTCAATACTCGGCCCACGCTGCGATCGACAGAACGCACCATGGCGGCATAGACCCGGCGACGGTGGTCTGGAATATGGGCCAAGGCGTCGTAGTCTTCCTTGCTCGCTTGCAAGGGCGTGTGAACACCCCAGTGGGCCAAGAAGAGGAAAAACGGTTGGTTTTTGTTGCGCTTGATGGCGGTAACCGCCTCATCCGTAAAGTAGTCGGTCAGGTACTTATTGGGTTCAAACCATGTGCCATTGTTGTAGCTCACGCCAAAGCGCATGTTGGGCCACAGGAATTTATCTATCGGGTCAAAGTCCTGTTTGGAGTTCACCACGCGGGCATCTTTTTGGGGGAGGTACAAACCGCTTTCCATGAACACGGTCTCGTCAAAGCCCTGGTTATTGGGTCGCATTTCTTGGGTGCTGCCCAAATGCCACTTGCCCACATGCATGGTGTGGTACCCCCGGGCTTTGAGGGCTTCGGCCATGGTGATTTCGGTGCCAGGCATGCCGAGCTCATTGAAATCCTTGGCGTCTTTTGCTGCCACTTTGTCAATCATGACGGGATGGATTCGCTTGGGGTCCGAGTACAACTCACCGGCTACCCGGGCCATTGCGCCCGGTGTGGGCGTGAACTCCACGCCAAAGCGCCAAGGGTAGCGCCCCGTCATTAAAGCAGCCCGAGAAACGGTACATACGGCGCTGCCAGCGTAGCCTTGGTCAAAGCGTACGCCATCGCGGGCGATGGAATCAATATGGGGGGTGGGGACGCCCTCGGAAGTATGGCCACCACCGTGAGTAGAGACATCGTTGATACCGAGATCATCGACCATGATGATGATGATGTTGGGCGGCCTTTGGGCTAGAGGTGCGGCCTCTGTTAGTGGGCCTTGGAGCCAAGGCACTTCTTGGTTGGGCCCCCGGGGATGCCGTATATCGGTGTACCAGCCCAAGGAGTACTGAAGTACATAGATTCGGTTGGCGTAAACCACCGCGCCCAAGGACGCCAAGATAAGTAAGCCGACCGCAAATTTATGAATACGTTTCAAGTCAGTCTCCTGCTATTTTTTGTATTGTGACAAAACCACGCACAGCGCACTGTCACCAACGGGCGCGGTTTCTTCCAGCGGGCTATATTTCTTCTTCAATCAGGGAAATACATCCCGTCGTTTTTAACACTGCACGGCACCGCGCTTGATCAGCGCTATTCAAACTCAAAAACTGCTCGCGCAGCCAACGCAAACATTTTCCTTGGTAAGGAACCGTGGCCTGAGTCCACAGTCCCTCTTTGAGTTGAACCTGCACTTGCTTCGATTGGTTTAACAAAGCTTTGGCGTTGGCGATCATCAGTGGGACAGAGCCCATTGAGAGTTCTGACAAAAGATTCATAAGGCTTGGCGGCAAGGCTTGTGCCGAAATCCAAGCATCTGCTTTGGATTCTGGTTCAGTTGTTTGCTCTGAGTCCCACCCTGACAAATCTTCCATCCAGCCGACCCAGGCCACACCCCGTGGGGACAAACGCAGTGTCAAGGCCATGGAGGTCGGCTCCACCAACG
>SXSX01000202.1 GCA_005793295.1 Burkholderiales bacterium
AACGTTCTTGCCAATTTGTGCGCATGAACCCACGGTAGCCCAAGTGTCCACCATCGTGCCGGAATCGACATACGCGCCGATGTTGACGTACGAAGGCATCAAAATTGCGCCAGCGGCTACGAAGCTACCCCGACGTGCTACTGCGGGTGGCACCACGCGCACACCCGAAGCCTTGAGTTCTGCTTCCGTCATGTGGCCAAATTTGGTGTCCACTTTGTCGTAGAAAGCCAAGTCGCCCGATTTCATGACACGGTTGTCTTTTAAACGAAACGACAGCAACACAGCTTTCTTGATCCACTGGTGGGTTGTCCATTGGCCTACGCCGTCGCGGGTAGCAACGCGCAAGGTGCCGTTGTTCAACTGGGCGATGACATGTTCGACTGCGTCAGCAACTTCTTTGGGTGCGGATTGGATAGAAATATTGGCGCGGTCTTCCCACGCGGCATCAAGGATCGTTTGCAATTGTTGGCTCATGCGCTGCTCTTTCAAAGGAGGGGTTTAACGAAGATACAAAAATCAGTGCCGGGACTGCACAAACTGCACAATGCGCGTGGCAGCTTCAATACATTCATCGGTGTGCGCGACCAGCGCCATCCGAATCCGGTGGGCGCCAGGGTTGTGTCCACGCGCTTCTCGCGCCAGATAACTCCCCGGCAAAACCGTCACATTGTAGGCAGCGTAAAGATCACGAGCGAAGTCTTCATCGCTGCCCTCGATACCCGCCCACAAATAGAAACCAGCGTCAGGCAAAGCTACATCCATCAACTTGGCCAATATGGGCGTGACTTGGGCGAACTTTTCGCGGTACATCCTGCGGTTGTCAATAACATGCGCCTCGTCGTTCCATGCCGCAACGCTGGCGGTTTGGACCACCGGGCTCATCGCGCTACCGTGGTAGGTGCGGTAGAGCAAAAACGGTTTGATCAGCGCAGCGTCACCTGCGCAAAAGCCACTGCGCATACCGGGTACATTGCTTCGCTTAGACAAACTCGTAAAGCTCACGAGGTTTTTAAAATCATGGCGACCAAGTTTTCCAGCGGCTTCGAGCCCACCCAATGGCGCCTCGTCGCGAAAATAGATTTCGCTGTAACACTCGTCAGAGGCAATCACAAAACCAAAGCGGTCGCTCAGATCAAAAAGCTTTTTCCACTCTTTCAGCGGCATGACTGCGCCCGCGGGGTTGCCCGGCGAGCAGACAAACAGCAGTTGGGTTTGGGCCCACACCGATTCAGGAACGCTGTCCCAGTCTTGGGCGAAGTTGCGCTTTGCGTCAGAGTGAACGAAATAGGGCGCCCCACCACTGAGCAGCGCGGCGCCTTCGTAAATTTGGTAGAAAGGATTGGGGCAGACCACCCAAGGTTTCTCTGCGCCAGCTTTTGGAGAAACGATGGTTTGCGCAAAGGCAAACAGCGCTTCACGGGAACCGTTGATTGGCAAAATTTGAGTGGTTGCGTTGAGGTTCAAGCCGTAGCGACGGTGCGCCCATTGCGCCATAGCCTCTCGCAAAGCGGCCTCACCTGCGGTGGCAGGATACGCCGACAAGCCCGAGCCCAGGACCGCGTCGCTAAAGGCTTGTTTTATCAAAGCCGGCGTAGCATGGCGGGGCTCACCAATACCCAAACTGATGGGGGAGTAGCCTGCGTTGGGTTTAACGGACGAAAAAAGCTGGCGCAGGCGCTCAAAGGGATAAGCCTGCAAAAGCGATAAATTGGGGTTCATGGGGTCGTATTATCGTTGAGTCATCGTTAAACTCAGGCTCAGGCAGGGCGTTTTAAGACCGATAAGCGCGCCGCTTTGCTTGAACTATTAAAACATTCATCATTCAGGGGGCTGGGTGGACTATCGCTATTTAGATATCGAACGCGCCATGGGCTTCATGGGCGATGCGCAAGGCGTAAGGGATATGTTGAGCGTTCTTTGCGCGACCCTAAAGGCCGATCTTCCCAAAATGCAAGGGCGTCTTCGTGCCAATGACTTGCCAGCCTTGCAGAAAAACTTTCACTCGCTTAAAGGTTTTATTCCCATTTTTTCTACCCAAGCGCTGGCGGACCAACTGATTGCTCTTGAACGGATGGCCAGAACCCCAGACCTAGCCTTAGACGCTAAGGACTTTCATCCGCAGTGTGAAGCGTTTTTTAATGCGACTGCTGATTTGTCGCAAGAAGCGGAAAACTACCTCGCCCAGCCGATGTAGAGCCGGGGCAAATGACACGCCGGATACTAAGGGGAACCCCCTGTTGAGGGCGGGGACAGTCACGGTATCATGAGGGGATGTTTAGAGCGGTGAATTTTACGTTTTTCACAATTAAATCAACAACTTAGCTAAGAATAGTTCTCGCCCGTGCGCCTTAATTCGATCAAGTTATCTGGATTCAAATCCTTTGTTGACCCCACCAACTTTCTCTTGCCGGGTCAATTGGTTGGTGTAGTGGGCCCCAACGGGTGCGGTAAATCCAACATCATGGATGCGGTGCGCTGGGTGCTTGGTGAGAGCCGCGCCAGCGAGTTGCGCGGCGAGTCAATGCAAGACGTGATCTTTAACGGAACGACCTCTCGCAAAGCCGCCAGCCGCGCCAGTGTGGAATTGGTGTTTGACAACGCAGACCACCGTGCCGGTGGCCAATGGGGACAGTTTGGTGAAATCGCAGTTCGCCGGGTGCTAACCCGTGACGGAACGTCAAGCTACTTTATCAACAACCAACCGGTGCGTCGCCGCGACGTTCAAGACGTATTTTTAGGAACCGGCCTAGGCCCTAGGGCCTACGCCATCATCGGCCAAGGCACGATCAGCCGCATCATCGAATCCAAGCCCGAAGAATTGCGCTTGTTTTTAGAAGAAGCTGCGGGCGTTTCTAAGTACAAAGAACGCCGCCGTGAGACTGAAAACCGTTTAAGTGATACCCGTGAAAACCTCACCCGGGTAGAAGATATTTTGCGAGAGTTGAGTAGCAACTTAGACAAATTAGAAAAACAAGCCGAAGTCGCGTCCAAATACAACACACTCCAACACGACATCAATCGCAAGCAACACCAGCAATGGTTTTTAAAGCGGGCCGAAGCTTTGGCCGATCAAGCCAAAGTGCTGGCGGATTCGCAAGTTGCCGTTAACGCCCTGGAAGGCCGCACTGCGGACCTTCGCCATATTGAAGCCGATTTGGAAACCGTGCGCCAAGCCCATTACGGCGCTGGCGACCAAGTCAACCAAGCCCAAGGCTTGTTGTATGAAGCCAGCACGGAAGTAGGGCGCTTGGAGGCGGAAATTCGCTTTGTGGTGGAAGGTCGTCAGCGCGTAGAACAGCGTTTAGTGACCCTGCAAGAGCAAGCCAGTCAATGGACGACACGAAAAGACGATGCCCTTGCAGAATTGGAGCGACTCGCCGAAACCGCGCTGCTAGGCGACGCGCAAGCTGAACTGCTAGCGGCCCAACTTGAAGAACAGGCACAACAACTCCCTGATTTAGAAGACGCATTACTTCGCGCCCAAAGCCAAGCCAACGAACAGCGCAGCACGGTTGCGCAAACCCAACAAGCCATTGGCGTGTTGTCCGCCGAACAGCGCAATATTCAAGAACAAAGCAGACAACTCACCCAGCGCAGCGAACGCTTGAGCTCAGACCGCAACGCCTTGGCCGCGCCCGATGAAGCGCGTTTAGTGAATCTTCAGGCCGAGTTGGCGCAAGCCCAAGCGGCCGCGCAAGATGCGCAAACCCACTTAGACGAATTACAAGCAGCGGTTCCTCAACTTGATGAAGCCAGGCGCACGCAGCAACAGTCTGTTAACACCGAAGCAGCCCGCCAAGCCGATTTGTCGGCCCGCTTGGATGCCTTGAAAGCACTGCAAGAAAAAGTCAAAACCGATGGCAAATTACAACCTTGGCTTGCCAAGCACGGGTTGGACAGTTTGCAGGGGCTTTGGAGCCGAATCCAAGTGGATGCGGGCTGGGAAAATGCCTTAGAAGGCGCGTTGCGTGAGCGTTTGGGTGCTTTGGAAGTCTCTCGTTTGGAGACTGTCCGCGCTTTTGCGGGCGATGCGCCGCCGTCTAAATTGGCTTTCTTTAGCCCACCTGTCGCCGCTGCTGTCGAACCCAACGCAACCCTGCCGCGTTTGTCGGCTGCGCTGCGCGTGACAGATTCGGGACAAAAAGCCGTTTTAGAAGACTGGCTCCAAGGCTGTTTTACTGCGGCGAGTTTTGATGAGGCCTTAGCTCAACGCGAAAAACTTAAGGCGGGAGAGAGTATTTACGTCAAGTCTGGACACGTCGTGGGGCGTTACAGCGTCGGTTTTTACGCCCAAGACTCCGAGCAGGCCGGCTTGTTGGCCCGTGCCCAAGAAATAAAAAGTCTTGAAAAAGAGCTGCGTGCCCAAGTGCTGATTGCCGATGAGTCGCGCGTCGCGCTGACCCGCGCTGAAAGCGCCTATGCTGAAAGCGCACAGCGTTTGGTTGCTTTGCGAACCCAGGCCCAAGAAAGCCAAAGCCGCAGCCACGCGATCCAAGTTGAAACCTTGCGTATGTCGCAACTCGCTGAGCAAACCCGCAGCCGCAGCGCCGAAATTGAATCCGATCTTGAAGAAGTGCAAGTCCAGCTCGACGCGTTGCAAGAGCGCTCGGTCGAGGCCGAGGCGCGTTTTGAGGCTTTGGATATGCAATTGGCCGATGGCCAAGAGCGCCACGCGCAGTTGGATGAGCGGGTCATCGCTTGCCAAAGCCAGCTAACCCAGGCGCGCGAGCAACAACGCAGCTTAGAGCGCCAAGCCCAAGAGGCCACGTTTGCGCAACGCAGCTTACAAGCCCGCAATGCCGAACTCGCTCGTGCCATCGAGACGGCCAATGCCCAAGCGGTTGAGGTTGCCCAAGAGTCGCAACGAGCCCAAGAAGAATTACAGCGGCTTAACGATGCTTCGGCCCAAGCGGGCTTGCAGACCGCGTTGGCCTTAAAGTTAGAGCGCGAGCAGCAACTGGCGATGCGCCGAAGCGAATACGACGACCTCACCGCCAAATTGCGTGCCAGCGACGAGCGCCGCATGCAACTCGAGCGCGAGCTTGACCCGATGCGCCAACGCATTACCGAACTCCAACTCAAAGAGCAAGCCGCCCGTTTAGGCTTTGAACAATACGACGCCCAATTGGTGGACGCCCAGGCCGATCTTGAGGCCATTTCCCAAAGTATTCAAGAAGGCAACGTTCGCCTGACCGGCATGCAGTCCGAGATTGACCGACTCGAACGTGAGATCGCCGCTTTGGGCGCGGTGAATTTAGCGGCGTTGGACGAATTAACTTCGGCCCGCGAGCGCAAAGATTTCTTAGACACCCAAAGCCTCGACCTCAACCAAGCGATGGAAACCTTGGAAGACGCGATTCGCCGCATTGATGCCGAAACGCGTGAGTTGCTCTCGGGTACGTTTAACCAAGTCAACGAACACTTTGGTCGCATGTTCCCAGAGCTCTTTGGTGGCGGCAACGCACGCTTGGTGATTACGGGCGACGAAATTTTAGATTCGGGCGTTCAAGTGATTGCGCAGCCCCCAGGCAAGAAAAACCAAACCATTCACTTGCTCTCCGGCGGAGAAAAAGCACTGACCGCGATCGCCTTGGTGTTTGCGATTTTCCAACTCAACCCCGCGCCGTTTTGCTTGCTTGACGAGGTGGACGCGCCTTTGGATGACGCCAACACTGAGCGTTACACCAAATTGGTCACGCGGATGAGCAAAGGAACGCAGTTCTTATTCATCAGCCACAACAAAATTGCCATGGAAATGGCCGAACAGTTAATCGGCGTGACGATGCAAGAACAAGGCGTGTCCCGTATCGTGGCCGTGGATATGGAAGCCGCAGTGAGTTTGGTGGAGTTGGCTTGATAAACCTGCATATTGCACATTGTTGAGATCACACTATGAGTAATTTCCAAATTAGTTTGGCGATGATTGGGGGCTTGGTTTTGGCGTTTGTCGTAGCCCAAAGTGCGTGGTCCTCGCGCAGCAGCCGCCCTAAGCAAGCAGATCAGCCGGAGGGAACGTCCGAGGATTCGACCGACGCCTCGCAAAACCCACAAGAACCGGGTGATCAGCAATCCGACCAAGACCCAGAAAATACGGGTACTCCGCAAGAGCCCGGCTTAGATGACTTCGACAACGAGGACTTTGCTCCTGCGTTTATAAAAACCGTCGCCGCGCGTCGTGCGCCTCTAGACGCGCTTATCGACGTGATTGCGCCAGTTAATCTTGACCCCGCCGAAGACCCCGTCGCAGGCGAAGTTGTAATCGCTGCTTTGCCCAGTACCCGCCGCGTGGGCTCTAAACCCTTTGCTATTGATGGATTGAACGAGGACACCCAATTGTGGGAGCCTCCGCAAGCCGGTTCTTTCTACAGCGCTTTTCAAAGCGGAGTTCAACTCGCTAACCGCTCCGGCGCGCTTGACGATATGGAGTACTCTGAATTTGTTATAAAAACGCAGGCTTTTGCCGATGCTATAGGCGCAACGCCTGAGATTCCTGAAATGCGCGATGAAGTGGCTCGCGGTCGTGAGTTAGATCACTTTGCGAGCCAAAGTGATGCGCAATTGGGTGTGAATTTGCGAGCAAGAAATGCGTCTTGGAGCCCGGGTTATGTTCACCAAATCGCAGCCCAACACGGCTTTGTTCTGGGCCAGTTGCCTGGGCGAATGGTCTTGCCTGCAACAACCCAAGGCCTGCCGCCAATTTTGTCTTTGACATTTGATAGCCAGGCCGCTATGGCTGAAGACCCTGCGCAATCGGCGATTCGCGAATTGATTTTTCATTTGGACGTTCCGCAAGTGGACCGCGACGCCAAACCTTTCGAGAAAATGTGTTTAGCCGCCCAATCCATGGCGCAAACCATGGATGGTTTGGTGACCGATGACAACGGACAAGCCTTGTCTACCCAATC
>SXSX01000203.1 GCA_005793295.1 Burkholderiales bacterium
ATGGAGCATCTTTTCCCCACCGTCCAAGACCTCAACAAATACCGCAAAGAACTCACGCAAGCGCAGCTCGCGGCTTCAGCCGCTGGGGCTGCTAGCATGCCTGCATGAAACCGCCGCTTTCACCGCCTGAATTCTTAAGCAAAATTTGCGAACGCAAAGACCTGGCGGCTGCGCTTAGCGCATTGCCTAAACCGTGGGTCTTTACCAACGGAGTGTTTGATGTCTTACACCGCGGCCATGTGATGTACCTAGCCCAGGCCCGCGCCTTAGGCGGCAGCCTGATCGTGGCGCTCAATACCGACGCTTCGGTGCGCCGCCTTGGCAAAGGAGACGACCGCCCCTTAAACCCGCAAGCAGATCGCGCAGTTGTAATGGCCAGCCAAGCCGCGGTCAGTTTGGTGACCTGGTTTGACGACGACACCCCCGAGGCCGTGATCGGCGAAATTCGCCCGGAGATTTTGGTTAAAGGCGGCGACTACGATATGGCCAAGCTGCCTGAAACTGCGCTGGTGCAGTCATGGGGCGGGCGGGCGCTGGCATTGCCTTTTGTTGCGGGTTATTCAACGACGGCGCTGGTAAAAAAAATCCGCGCTTAGATTTCCTTGGTCTAGACGTTAGAAAATGTTATAACATACAGACATTCCTAGCCTAAGAGCCAAAAATGCCCATCCATACCTATTCAAGCCGTGAATTCACCCGTGATGTGGGTGCCGCAAAGCGGGCGGCAACGCATGGGCCTGTGTTAATTACCGACCGGGGCCGGCCAGCGTTCGCCTTGCTGAAAATCGAAGACTATTACCAGCTTGCAGGCAAGCAAGAGGTGACACTCTTAGAGATGATGGACGCGCTCAACGGTGGTGGCGACTTCGAGTTTGAAATCCCCCCGGCCGGCATCAATTTGCAAGTTGCTGACCTAGGGTAGCCGCATGTATGTCCTTGATACCAACGTGTTGTCTGAGCTACGCCAGGGGAAGCCGCAGCAATCAGCCCAAGTGCGCTTGTGGGCATCGAACAGGTCAGCGGTTCATCTGTATATTTCCGCCATCAGTATTCTTGAAATAGAAAAAGGCGTGTTGTCTTTAGAGAGAAAAAGCCCGCCGCAGGGATTCGCACTTCGCGCGTGGTTCACTGGACTAAAACAGGGGTTCGCAGGCCGAATTCTGCCGTTTAATGAAAAAACAGCAACACTTTGTGCAGGCTTACATGTGCCCAACCCCAAATCTGAACGCGATGCCATGATCGCAGCCACCGCTTTGGAACATCGCATGGTTATGGTTACGCGCAACGTTTCCGATTTCGCAAACACGGGCCTAGAAGTGATCAACCCGTTTGAGCCGCCACTGGTCTAAAAGGCCCCTCCCACACGGGTAAATCGCGCAGCTTGGCTGTGTGGCCAATGGTGTTGGTAAAGCGCAGGCAAAGCGCTGAGGTCGTCTTTAAGTAAAGATCCAGTCGGCAGTTCGCGCAACAAAGCATCTTCCAAACTAGACACCGTATGGTCTCCTGTGCGGCGAACAATATGGTGGGCGTTGATCTCGCCTGGGTGTTGAACGCCAACGGCCTGCACCAGTTCTTTGAGGGCGTGGAGGGTTTGCTGGTGAAAGTGGTAAACGCGCTCTGATTTATCGCCAACGACCAAAGACTGTTGGCGCATCGGGTCTTGGGTTGCAACGCCCGTCGGGCAGTGGCCGCTGTGGCAGGTTTGCGCTTGCAGGCAACCCAGGGCGAACATAAATCCGCGTGCGCTGTTGCACCAATCCGCGCCCAACGCCATCAGGCGGGCAATGTCAAACGCATTGATCACTTTGCCAGCGCAGCCAATTTTGATGCGGTCGCGCAAACCGATACCGCGCCAGGTGTTGTGCACCAAAACCAAACCTTCTTGCAGTGGTGAGCCCACATGGTCAATGAATTCCACAGGGGCAGCGCCAGTTCCGCCTTCTGTTCCATCAACCACAATAAAGTCTGGCGTGATGCCGGTTAGAACCATGGCTTTGGCAATCGCAAACCATTCCCACGGGTGACCAATACAGAGCTTAAAACCTGTGGGCTTTCCGCCGGAAAGTTCGCGCAAGCGAGCGACGAATTGCAACAGTTCAACAGGCGTATTGAACGCGCTGTGGGCGGCGGGTGAAATGCAATCCACGCCGACCGGAACGCCCCGCGCTTGGGCAATTTCAGCCGTCACTTTGGGGCCGGGCAAAACGCCGCCGTGGCCAGGCTTGGCGCCTTGACTGAGTTTGACTTCAATCATTTTGACCTGCGGGTGGCGGGCGTTAGCCGTGAACTTTTCGGCGTTAAAAGTCCCGTCGTCATTGCGGCAACCGAAGTACCCCGAGCCCACTTCCCAAATCAAATCGCCGTCGTGTTTGCGGTGATGCACCGAGATAGAACCTTCGCCCGTATCGTGGGCAAAGCCGCCGCGTTTGGCGCCTGCGTTGAGCGACAAAATCGCATTTGCACTCAAAGCCCCAAAGCTCATGGCGGAGATATTGAAAACGCTGGCGCTGTAAGGTTGCGCCGTGTTGGGACCGATGGTGATGCGAAAGTCGTGGGATGCGATTTGGGTCGGAGCGATCGAATGCGTCATCCACTCATGGCCATAAGAATGCACATCGCGTTGGGTTCCAAAAGGCCGTTTGTCTGAATCGCCCTTGGCACGCTGGTACACCAAAGAGCGTTGGGCCCGCGAAAACGGCGTGGCTTCGTTATCGCTCTCAATGAAATACTGCCGAATCTCCGGGCGAATAAATTCAAGCATAAACCGCAAGTGGCCGATCACGGGGTAGTTGCGCAAGATAGAGCGCTTGGTCTGCATCAAATCCAACAAACCGATGCCGACTAAAGACCCCGGAACCAAGGCCCACACCAAAGCGCCTCCCGAAGCCCAAGCAGACAAGCCGATCAGGGTTGCAAGAACACAAGCCGTAAAGGCGAGGAAACGGATGGGGAAAATAGAGTTGAGGAGGTTCAGCACGGTAAATCTTTCATTGGCAAAACGTGTTTGCTGGCGTGAAGAGAATGAGCTTACTTTGGGTGGGCAGCTCGCGCATTGTGACGGGTTTGTATGACTTAACCTACATTCGATTTACACCGAAGGCGATCCTAGTGCAGATCTCCATCAAGAGTTTGGCGTTTGACGATGTCGTGCGTAAGACGCACATGAGCCTCGAGTGCAAGCGACGCCCTAGCTTCTTGGCGATCCATTGCCGCTCGAAAAATTTCTTCATGTTCGCGGCGTACATTCCTTCCGCTGGCATG
>SXSX01000204.1 GCA_005793295.1 Burkholderiales bacterium
CCACATCTTGTTTCCGTTCAGCAGGAAGTACCCGCCTTTGTCTTCAGCCCGAAGTTTCATTGACAGCACATCGCTGCCCGCGCCTGGCTCACTCATCGCTAACGCACCTACGTGTTCACCACTAATGAGTTTGGGCAGGTATTTTTTTCGTTGTGCTTCACTTCCATTGCGTTTAATTTGGTTGACACACAGGTTGCTATGCGCGCCGTAAGACAAGCCGACGGAAGCACTGGCGCGGGAAATTTCTTCCATTGCGATCATGTGCGCCAAATAGCCCATGTTGGCTCCGCCATATTCTTCGCCGACGGTGATGCCTAAAACGCCGATGTCTCCCATCTTGCGCCACAAATCCATGGGGAATTGATCGCTGCGATCGATCTCTGCAGCCCGTGGGGCAATTTCGGCCTGCGCAAACTCACGCACCGCGTCACGCAGCGCATCAATGTCTTCTCCCAATTGAAAATTCAGTCCAGGCATGTTCATTTCGGTATTCCTTGCAGTGTGTGGTTCATTCAGATTTCTTTATTGGAACCAAGGTTTGTTGCATCACTGCGCACGCACTGTGTTTGCCTTGGTCATCCACGTGAAAAATTTCAGCCGTCGTCACAATAATGCGTCGCCCTGCGCGAACGACTTTGCCTGTGGCCCGCAGTTCGCCACCTTGAAAGGCCGCTAGAAAATTAATTTTGTATTCCACCGTGGTCACGTCCATCCCATCGTCAAGCACCGTGAGTCCTGCGTAGCCGCCGGCGATATCCGCAAGCGCCCCCATTGCGCCGCCATGAAATCCGTTGCGCTGCTGGGTCACTTTTTCGGAATACGGCAGCGCAATTTCAACCAAGCCGTGCTCTACCTTCAGCAGACGCGCTTGCAAATGAATCATCATTCCTTGGCGTTTGAGACTGTCTTCAATGCGTTGCCACAGGGCGGCAGGCGTTGCCTTAAGCGATGGCATGTACAGCCCCTTTGGATTTGACCTTACGTTTTAACGGTGCAGGTTCTGTTTTAGCAAGCAAGGCGCGGGCTTCTCGCTGGTGGACTTTGATTTCTTCCAGGTTGGCTTGCAGGTCGGCCATTTGGTCTTCGATTTGAGTGCGGTGGGTTTCGAGAACGCGTAAAAACTTTTCCAGTTGTGCGCCCGTATCGCGAGGGCTGTCATAGGTTTCAATAATGTCTTTGGCCTCTGTCAGACTCAACCCCAAACGTTTTGCGCGCAAAGTCAACTTCAAACGAGTGCGATCGCGCACGCTGTAAACCCGGTTGCGTCCGCCGGGCCCTGTGCGTTCAGGCTCCAAGAGCCCTAAGTCTTCATAAAAGCGAATAGCGCGAGTGGTCAAATCGAATTCTCGTGCGAGGTCGCTGATGCTGAAAGTGATATTCATGCGGAGTTCACAGACAATACAAGAATGATGGCACACCAAGGTGACAGGCCGATGAACAGCCGATGCCTACAATGGCAAAGTTGACGTTTACGTAAACGTCAATTATGAAGCAAAAACGACCCACATCCATGAACGAACTTGAAAACCAACTCCACTATCCCTTGGGCGACGCCCTGCCCGAAAGCGGGCGCTGCATTGAAGTTGCCCCTGGAATCAAATGGATACGCATGGCCTTGCCTTTTGCTTTAGACCATATCAATTTATGGCTGTTGCGCGATACCCAAAGAGGTGAGAGCGGCATGGTTGAAGGGTGGTCCGTGGTGGACTGTTGCATCCATAAAGAAGAATCCAAAGCCCAGTGGGAAGCGCTCTTTGTGAATGAGTTAGAGGGCTTGCCCATTTTGCGGGTCATCGTGACCCATATGCATCCTGACCATATCGGTTTGGCCGCTTGGCTTTGTGAGCGCTGGAGTGTCGGCATGTGGATTAGCGCGACAGATTTTCAAGTTGCAAGAATGGCTAGTTTGGGGGCCAATGGGTTTGGCGGCGAACGCTCCGCTGCATTTTTTGCAATGCATGGGCTCAATGACCCTGAAGCAGTTCAAGCGATTAGCGCCCGAACGAATTATTTTCCTAACTTGGTACCCTCAGTTCCTAACAAGTACACCCGCTTGATGGAAGGCAAGTTGCTAGATATCGGCGGCAGACAGTGGCGCTGTATCAGTGGCTACGGCCACGCGCCAGAGCATATGGCTTTGTACTGCGAAGAGCTGCAGATTTTGCTGGGCGGCGACATGATGCTGCCGCGCATTTCCACCAATGTCAGCGTGTATGACCAAGAGCCTGAGGCTGATGCGCTCAAGCTTTTTTTAGATTCCATTGATAAGTTCAAAACTTTGCCAGAGAGCACCTTAACGCTGCCTTCGCACGGCAAGCCTTTTATTGGCTTGCATGTTCGCATCAAACAGCTGCACGACCACCATGCAGATCGCTTGGCCGAGGTGATGGTCGCTTGCGCTGAGAAAGCGTGTAGTGCGAAGGATGTGGTGCCTGTGATGTTCAAGCGTGCGCTGGATATGCACCAAATGACTTTCGCCATGGGCGAATCCATTGCGCATTTGCATGCCTTGTGGTTTGAAGGAAAACTGCACCGCCGACTTGGTGCGGATGGGGTGTATCGCTTTAGTGCCGAAGTGGCGGCTTAAGGCCTAGCTTTACCACTTGGGCAGTCCGTCGTCTTTGAGTTGACCGCGTAACACCGCATAGTCTGGAACGACAGTGCGTACGGTGTCCCAAAAGCGTGGGCTGTGGTCCATGACGCGCAAGTGGCTCAACTCATGCGCCACCACGTAGTCAATGACCGCCGGTCGGAAATGAATCAAGCGCCAGTTCAATCGGATCGAACCATCCGCACCCGCGCTGCCCCAGCGGGTTCCTGCGTTGCTGAGTGAAAGTCGCGACCAGCGCACACCAAGTAAAGCAGCAAAATGGTCCAAGCGTTGCTTAAACAAGTCTTTGGCCTGGCGCATCAGCCAGGCTTGCACGGCATCTCGAATTTGCGCAGGCGTTGCCGCTTGCGATAAGCCGACGCGCAAAACACGTGTACATCCGGCTACTTCAAAGTCCAAAGTTTCAATTTCCGCACCTGCGCCATCAAAGTTGTGCGCAGGGTCAAGAACGATGCGCAGTGATTCACCTAAAAAAGGAAAAACCGTTCCATTGCGCCATGCAATCTGCGTCTCACTTTGACGCACGTGGCGTTCATGCGTTTCGTGCAATTTACGCACAATCCAGCGGGCCTTTTCTTGTAAAGCGGCATCGACTTCGTACAAGGGTGTCCATCGCGGAGCCCGTACACTCAATCCTTCGTGGCCGACCACCATGCCGATGCTGCGGCGCTTGGCCCGGGTAAATGCATACGAGACCATGACCCCATCCAAGCGCACTTGGCGCGTCGCTTGCGGATGAACCCAGTTGTGACCGGCTGATGTAGGTGGCTCGGAAGCATCAGGCCGCGACTCAAATAAATCCAGGGTGTAACGCAACAAAGAATGCATAGACTGCGTAATTTGTAGTTTTAGGTGCCGGCCTTGGCCTTGACGTGGGTATAGGCATCGGGGTCGAGGCGGTGCATCTCAGTTTCAATCCAGTTTTCCACCTCGAGCATCATTTCATCGGCCTGTCGGCCGTCGCTTGCAATGGCTGGTCCGATGCACAGTTCTACGATGCCGGGGTGTTTGATAAAGGCTTTGCGCGGCCAGCAGGTCGCAGAGGTCACCGCGATGGGAATCACCGGTGCGCCCGTGGCAATCGCCAAACGCGTACCGCCAGATTTGTACTCGCCTTTTTCGCCTCGGGGAATGCGCGTTCCCTCAGGAAACATGATGACCCAAACGCCCCGCGCTAACAATTCTTTGCCTTGGGCTACTACTTTTTGAAACGCTTTGGCGCGCAAGCTGCGGTCAATGTGGATCATGTCCAAACGCCCCATCGCCCAGCCAAAAAAAGGAACATGCAACAGTTCCTTCTTAAACACAAACGCTAAGGGACGTGGCATCAATGCAGGCATCAAGAACGTCTCGAAAGTAGATTGGTGCTTGACCAACAATATCGCGGGGTTGGTGCCATGGGGGAGATTCTCCATTCCAGTGACGTTCACCCGAATTCCCAAAATGACGCGCGCTCCCGCAATCGACCAGGTTAACCATTGCGACGCCATCCACCACAACGGGTTGCCACGTACAAAAATAGAAGCCACCAAAATTGCAATCGCCCACGGGATGACGGTGATGAACATCCAAAGCATGTGCAATACAGAGCGCAGAAAAGAGATGAAAGTATGCATTTGTTTAACCGCGCGCGACGATAAAGTCTGCAAATGCGCTGAGGTCGGCGTGCACGATGGTGTTGGCTGGATAAGTTGCAGGCAGTACGCCATTGGGGTACTGGGCAGCTTTGCCCGTAAGAACCGCGTGCGGCTCGCATCCCACTGCGACCGCAGCGACAAGGTCACGCGCTGAATCGCCCGCAGAAGGCATTTCGGTTAAGGGCATACCGTAGCGTTCTGCGATTTGCTCAAACAAGCCCGGCGCGGGTTTGCGGCAATTGCACGATTCCTCTGGACCATGTGGGCAGTAAAAAACAGCGTCAATCCGTCCGCCAACGGCTGCCAGCATCGAGTGCATTTTGGCGTGCATCGCATTGAGGGCCACCACATCAAACAAACCTCGGCCAAGCCCCGACTGATTGGTCGCCACCACCACGTGCCAACCCGCATGGTTCAAGCGCGCAATCGCATCGAGCGCGCCGGGAAGGGGTTGCCATTCCTGCGCGGATTTGATGTAGTCCACGCTGTCTTCGTTGATGGTTCCGTCGCGGTCCAAGATGACAAGTTTCATGGGCATTCCAATCGGTTGTTAACTGGCAAGCCGGGCGAGATCGGCGACACGGTTCATTGCCCCATGCAGCCACTTCAAGAGCCCTTGTCGGTTCAAGCGGACATCCATGGCATCGGCGTTGACCATGACATCGTCAAAAAATGCATCCACAGGGACGCGCAGCACAGCTAGTGTCTGTAAGCTTGCGGTGTAGTCGCCGGCCTGAAATTGCGCTTCAGACGTTGGAAGGAGTTGTTGCATGACTGAGTAAAGGTTCTTTTCGGCGTCTTCTTCCAAAAGCGCTGGGTTGACATGGGCGTCCACCTCGCCTGCTTTCTTCAAGATGTTCCCGATTCGCTTGTTCGCTGCGGCCAATGCAGGGCTTTCGACTAAAGCGGAAAAAACACGGACTGCATTCAGGCGAGGCAAAATTTCCCCCAAGCGCTGCGGGCGCAAGGCTAGAACTGCGTCCACCTCTTGAGCGCTGAAACCTTGCTCGCGCAAACTGCCACTGAGACGATCGTATATGAAGGAAGCCAGAGGAGTTGCAGCTTCGTAATTGAGATATATCGAAGGAGCAGCCGTTTCAGCCGCCATCACAGCATGGAAAGCTGAACCCCATTGAGCATCTTTAAAAGCTCGCAACAATACATCGTCTAAGTCAACAGGAAAATCAGCCTCAACCAGCATACGAATAACGCCTAAAGCGTGGCGACGAAGCGCAAACGGATCTTTGTCCCCTGTCGGCACATTACCAATACCGAACATGCCAACCAAAGTTTCAAGCTTGTCGGCCAAGGCGACCACCACACCGACTGTGTTGCGTGGCAATTCGTCGCCTGCAAAGCGAGGTTTGTAATGGTCTTCGATGGCGTGGGCAATGTCGTCGCCCAGACCATCGTGGCGCG
>SXSX01000205.1 GCA_005793295.1 Burkholderiales bacterium
ATGGACGAAGACAAAATTTTCTTTGCACAAAAAACCGACGCTCGCACACTGCGCGAAATCATTGCCGGTGCAGATGTGTTCTTGGGACTCTCTGCGGGTGGCGTGCTTAAAGCTGACATGGTCAAAAGCATGGCGGCAAATCCATTGATTTTTGCGCTGGCTAACCCCACGCCAGAAATCCTGCCTGACGAAGTCAAAGGCGTGCGCGATGATGCCATCATGGCCACCGGTCGCAGCGACTTTCACAATCAAGTCAACAATGTCTTGTGTTTTCCGTATATTTTTCGAGGCGCGTTGGATGCAGGCGCATCTACCATTACGGTGGAAATGGAAATTGCCGCGGTCCATGCGATTGCCGAACTTGCCCAAGCCGAGCAAAGCGACGTGGTTGCCGCAGCTTATGCAGGGGAACAACTCGCATTTGGACCTGAGTACCTGATCCCCAAGCCTTTTGACCCGCGCTTGATGATGAAAATCGCACCCGCAGTTGCCAAAGCGGCAGCTGACAGTGGAGTGGCGCTGCGCCCGATTGCAGATTTAGACGCATACCGCGAGCAGCTGCAAAGCTTTGTTTACGCGTCGGGCACCACCATGAAGCCCATCTTCACCGCAGCCAAAAACGCCTTGAAAAAGCGCGTAGCCTACGCCGAAGGGGAAGACGAGCGCGTTTTGCGGGCAGCCCAAATTGTGGTTGACGAGCGGCTCGCTATTCCAACCCTCATCGGTCGCCCCGCAGTGATCGCTGAGCGAATCGAAAAATTCGGATTGCGCTTGCGCGAAGGCCAAGACTATGCGGTGGTGAATGTGGAGCAAGACCACCGGTACCGTGATTTTTGGCAAACCTACCACCGCATGACGGAGCGCAAAGGAGTGACCGTCCAAGTCGCCAAAATTGAAATGCGCCGTCGTCTAACATTGATTGGCGCCATGCTGCTCAACAAGGGCGATGTTGATGGTTTGATTTGTGGCACCTGGGGAACCACAGCGTTGCATTTGAACTACATTGATCAAGTCATTGGTAAACGCCATGCGGCTGGCCAAGAGGTGCAAATTTATGCCTGCATGAACGGTTTGATGTTGCCCGGTCGCCAAATATTTTTGGTTGATACCCATGTCAACTATGACCCTACAGCGCAAGAGTTGGCAGAAATTACTATCATGGCGGCACAAGAGATGCGTCGTTTTGGTTTTAAACCCAAAGCCGCATTACTCAGCCACTCCAACTTCGGTAGCAGCAATGAGCCCAGCGCCATCAAAATGCGAGATACCTTGGCTATTTTGCAAATCAAAGCCCCTTGGCTTGAGGTCGATGGCGAGATGCATGGTGACTTAGCCCTCGATGGCGAGGCTCGCAAGGCACTCATGCCCCATGGCAGCTTGCATGGGGATGCCAACTTGCTGGTGTTGCCCAATATCGATGCGGCCAACATCGCTTACAACTTGCTCAAAACAGCTGCAGGCGGCAACATCGCAATTGGACCGGTGTTGCTTGGAGCGGCCAAGCCTGTTCATGTTCTCACAGCCAGTACCACGGTGCGCCGTATTGTGAATATGACGGCCTTGACGGTGGCCGACGCCAACGCCCACCGCTAATCCACAACAAAGCAGTTTGCGGCGGGCCGCATAATCAGGCAAATAACAAAGGCAGCCGTGAAGAAAATTTTTAAACTCGAAGTCGAGGGTCGCAACCGGGATCGACAGCTAGAAGCCAGCAAGCATGAAGTGCGTAAATATGTGGCAAGGCAGCGCCGCGCCAGTCTGCCTGACGGGGTGGATTACTGGGATTTCGCTTGCCGTTTTGGCCTGACACAAGCGGACGCAATAGAGGTCCATTTCGCCACCCTGATTGGGCATATGGATGAGGCAGCCCAAGCGGGAGCACCTGAGTTTTTTGTGGATATCTTGGGGATAAATGGAGTTCGCAAGGTAAAACCTGATGCGCCTACCCCTTCCGAGAGTCCCGCGTAAAAAAGAAAATGCCCCATTTTGGGGCGCTTACAGTCATTTCCTTAAGGGCAAACCCTAGTTATCTATTGCTTTTTTAAGTCAGTTCAACGAGAATACGAGGCTTGAATTGAGCGACTCTCGCGAAATCTAGAAGATTTGGACTTAATTTTAAGAAAGTGAATCGGGGATGGACATGCCACTTCGTACCGTAAGAACGAATATCGTTCAATCAATCCGCGCGTTTCGCGTGTCGGACTTGCAAGAAGCTGCCCAAGGTTTGGGGCACCACTTTTTGTACGCGAATCTGGCCAACGCCCAGACCAAGCAAGATGTGCTTGACCTGATCGGCCAACAGTTCACACTGGCCACAACGTCAGGAAAAAACTTCGATTCTTTGTATGACAGTATGACCGACCCTGTGCATAAGTCAGGCCCACAGCCTGGCTTTATTGCCGTGTTGGAGCACATTCCTGCCAACCTCAAGTTTGACAAAGAGGCGCGTGAGCAGCTCTTGGACATCTTTAGAGATACCGCTGACTACTGGGGAGATAGAAAAATACCGTTTAGGTGCTTCTATTCTTTTCTGTAGCCCGTTCTGCACACACCAGCCAAGCAGAACGGGCGAACGAGGCAAACAGCGACGCGACAGCGGACGTTGGCATTGACTTAACAGAAGGCTGCGAAAAAATGCCGACCGACCTCCTGTTGGATATTTCACCTTTGGCGTTGCGAATGAGCAGCCCTTTCAATTCAGGTTACTGGCTAGCCGCTGCTTGAAGTCCTAAGGCACGAGCCAAGGTGAAAAGAAAAACCCGCGAAAGCGGGTTTTTTTCATGGAGAAGAAGAAGGGCGGTTAGTGCGCAAGGGCAGGGTGCACCGTGAGTTGTTTGACCAACTCAACAAACTCCGCAACAGGAATTTCTTGTGCCCGGCGCTGCAGATCAAAAGACCCGCTGAAGTTTTTGGTGTCTAACCAACGGCCCAGGGAGTGACGAATTAATTTTCGGCGCTGGCTAAAAGCAACTTGCACCATTTCGCTAAAGAGTGCGATATCAATGTTGGGCGGCTCAGCTAAGGGCACCATGCGAACGATGGCACTGTCCACCCGTGGCGGCGGATCAAAACTCTCTGGCGGAACAAATAAAACATCTTCCATG
>SXSX01000206.1 GCA_005793295.1 Burkholderiales bacterium
CGCCCTTATCAAAAATACCCCCCTTGCTTGGGGAATCCAAAGCCGCGGTTTCCATCAAACCCAATGGCTCGTTGATCTCGGCTGGCTCTTTTTCTTCGGTCGCCGCTTGCGCCTTAAATACTGCCAAACCCTTGGGCAGCATCGTGGGCGAAAAGGTTTTGAGGGTCAGGCATTGGCCCGCAAACAGGGTGCTAAACCGATCAATCAAATTAGAGAGTTCACGCACATTGCCGGGCCAGTGGTAGGCCTGCAAGGCATGGGAAAAATCATCAGCAAAGCTAATGGGTTTGGCACCCGTGGCTGCATGGTGCTTGGCGAAAAACCCCAAGAGCAAAGGAATGTCAGTAGAGCGATCGCGCAAGGGCGGGGTATTCAAAGGCAAGACATTTAAGCGGTAGTACAAGTCTTCTCGAAAACGCCCTGCGGCAATTTCGGCCTCTAAATCGCGGTGGGTCGCAGCGATCACACGTACGTCGACCGCCACCGATTTGGTGCTTCCCACGGGGTCCACCATGCGCTCTTGCAAGACCCGCAGCAATTTGACTTGCAACTCCAGCGGTAAATCGCCAATTTCATCCAGAAAAATAGAACCCTTGTGGGCCAACTCAAAGCGCCCCACCCGGTCGGTTACCGCACCCGTAAAAGCCCCCTTTCGGTGGCCAAACAATTCGCTTTCAATCAAGTCTTTGGGGATTGCTGCGCAGTTGATCGGTACAAAGTTGGCGCTGGCGCGGTGCGATAGGTCGTGCAGCGAACGCGCCACTATTTCTTTGCCCGTTCCGCTTTCGCCCGTGATTAAAACGGTAGAACTCGAGGCCGCCACCACGGGAAGCAACTCCCGAATGGCTTTGATTGCCGCACTTTCCCCTACAAAACTGGACGAATTTTTGGACATCGGAGAAACTAGGGATTCAAAGCGGCACTTTGCAACAGGTCATGGGGCGGCGTTGGGCAGTTGAGGACCGAACGTTGAGGTTTAATAATACCAGCGAGTGTCAATTTTCGGACAGTACACCTCTGTTTTTTTCATATTTTTGCAAAGTGGCCACATTTAACGCGACCGCGCTCAAGTTTGGCGGTTTACTACCGATTCCCAAAAGGTCTACATAAGGATCCTGTATGCATCCCCTTCTGCCCCTTACCCTCGGTATCGCTGTGAGCCTGCTCAGCGCCTGTCAAATGGCCCCACTGCAAACCGCAGCCAGCGACATCTTTGCCAATCCCACGCCGCCATCCCTGCCGGTGATTGAAAAGCGTGAAAGCCTGACTGCGACCGGCTACGCCGTCATCAGCATTCAAAACCACCGCACCCCTGCGCAACAACGCCTTTTGGCGATTCGCGCTGCCAAGCTTGACGCCTACCGCTCGCTGACAGAACAGGTCTATGGCCTGCGCTTAGATGCCACGGCAACGGTGGCCGACATGGTGGTTCAAAACGACACCTTTCGCAGCCGCGTTGAAGGCGTGATTTACGGCGCCACCTTAGTCAGCATCACCCCGTCCGGCGATGACACCTACGAGACCACTTTGTCGCTTGACAAAGCGGTGGTGCAAGACCTGCGCATGTTGTACCTTGGCCAATTGACCGCCAAAGCCAAATAAGGTCTCCGATGCAAACCCCAATGCGCCGCTTGCTGCAAGACACTGCCCCTGCTTTTTCTAAGCCTAGTCTGGCCTTGGCGCTATGGGCGAGCGCCTGGTGCTCATCCGTGGCAGCACAAACACTGAACCTAGAAGATCGACTCGCTGCGATACGCAGCAGCTTGGTTCAGGCTGCCCTTGAAGAACCTACCCAAGTGCAGTCGACCCAATGGATCGATGCCAAAGGGGTGTTGCAAGAAAGCAGTACCTTTCGCAACGGCATGAAGATTCGCGGTGTGCGCGTTTTGGCTTACGGCACCGATGCCCAAGGCCAGCCCAATGCCAAGCTGGAATTACAAACCAAAAGTGCGCTAGAAAAACAAGCCTGCAGTGTGGCCGCAGCCAGCACATTGCAGCACGTGGTTTCTTTTACGATCGATACAGGCGGACCTTGGTCTGCCGATGACGCGCCGCTGGTGGATGCGCTGCGAACCGCTTTAAACGCCGAATGGCAGCGTGCCAGTGTCGCCTCTGCGTTATGGCGTTTAAGTGATCGCAGCTACGAAGACTCTCGCTCAGCCTACCAACAGGCTTTGCTCGGTAACAGCGGCGATGACATTCCTTTGAAAATTCAAATCAATGTTTTCATGGGGCAGAAAAAAGACAAGCAAAGCGTAGTTCAGATGCGCATGACGCTGACCGCCCGCAACCAAAGCAAACCTTTGGCACAGTCGATTTTGCCGATGGTACTGGACGCTAAAAACTCCAACTGGGGTGCGCCACAGCTCAGCGACGTTGCCATGGCGATGCTGTCTCAACAAGTCAAAGCAGCTGCCCAAACCCTACAAAGCGCACTGGCTTGCAAGCCTGTGCAAGCTGAAGTGACCCAGGCCATGGGCACGCAAGTGCGCATCAACATGGGTTCGGCCGCTGGTGTCAAGATTGGCGATGAATGGTTGTTGGCCGATGGGCAAAAATTTCCCCAACGCGTACTTGAAGCCGGCGTCGCCTCGCAAACCGTTTTAGCCCGCGTCCAATTGGTGGGCGAACACTTCGCACAACTCAAACCCGTGGCCGGGCCGATGCAATCGGTGCAGCGCCAATGGTCTGCTTGGTCCGCCGACGGCCCGCGTTAACATTGCGACCTATGCATTGAGCAGGAAAACCGCCATGACATTTTTGACCCGTCCCTTCACTCTCGCCTGCGCTTGTTTGGTTTTTTTTAGCGTTGTGGTGAGTGCCTTTGCCGCTGAAAAAAACAGCGCAATGCCTAGCGCACCAACCGTACCAACAACACCAGCCGTAACAAAAGCTAACACCCCAAGCGCTCCTTTGGTAACCATTCCAGGAACCTACACCCCAAAATCAAGCGACACGCTAGACAAAATTATTGGGCTGACCCTGAAAGACAGTCCTTTGCGCATCGAGATTCTTCGTCAAGCGTTTATCAGCCAAAACCCCAAAGCCTTTACCGGTGGCAAGACGCTTAAGGTCACCAAAGGCTTGGTGCTGACCGTGCCAGACCATGACCAGCTTTTGCTCGACACGGTCGGCGAAAAGGTACAAGCCATTGCCACCATTCGCCATGAAGCCAGCACCAACGCCGAGGAGCGTAAGCGCTGGGTTCGCTACCCGTGATTTCTCCCACGGAGGGCCCCGCCCCGCGCCCTCTTGCCATCTTTCCCCAAGGCGGCGTTCCTGCCCCTTTGCTTGAAGGCTCCACCTCACGTGGTTTTGACCTCAAAGATGTGCAGGTCGTCCAAGCCCTGCCCGCGGCGCAAGCCCAGCAAATGGATTTGATGTTGCGCGGACGCCAAATCGGCGCCCCCATCAGCACCTACGCCGCAACCATCGCCCCCTTGCCCCAATTACCCCAGACGGCGCCGGTGTTGGCTTTGCAAAACATCCAAGCCGCAGTCACTTCCGGGTTGGCTTGGGCGCCGGCCACGGGGATGGAGGGAACGTTCTCGCGCTTAGGCAGCCTGCTGTACCGCCGAGCGGGCTTGCCCGACTTGAAAGACCTATTTAAGCCCGGCGGCTTAGACGCATTGCTTACCCAAAAAGCCCCTGACCGCCCTGAGCTTCAAGCCCAGTGGCAAGCCATGCGCTTATCAATGCAGCAGCCGTCGCCCGAAGCCATCCGAGAAGCTGTGATGGCTGCAATGGGGTCGGAGACCAGTATCTCCCGCGTCCGCAAGCCTTCGCCGCTTGATCCCAAACAGATGCTGCACCAAATTTTGGGTCTGCTGTCTGACAGCTCCGAAGAAGACACCGAGGACCGCCAACGCATCAAACGCGGAATCGGCGACCTTGATGCGGCGCAGGTCGCCGCCGTACAGGCCCAAAACCAAGGCGATCTCAACTTTCGCATGGTCGTGCCTTTTGTCGATGCCGAGCCGATTGAGCTCGCCTTTGAGCGCAAGCAAGGAAAAAATGACGACACGCTGGTGTACAGCGTCAGCTTGCATTCGCAAAGTACCGACTATGGAGAAATGTGGCTGCAGGCGGATTTACAAGGCAGCGACCAAATCGACCTGACCTTGTGGGCCGTACGCGAAGCCATGGTGAAGATGGCCCAAGAAGGAACTGCAGCCTTGAGCCAAAACCTGCAAGACGCGGGTCTAGCGATGCGCTCCTTTCGGGCACACCATGGCGCTCGGCCTGAGCCCGCGCCCGACCTACAGCTTCACGCCCAACCCGGCACCGTGGTGGATTTGCAAGCATGAGCCGCAAAAAAGCCATCGCCCTGGAATACGGGCGCAACGCCACGCCCATCGTGACCGCCAAAGCCGAAGACGAGATGGCGCTGGCGATGATTGCCGCAGCGCGGGAACAAGGCGTCTTTATTACCGAAGACCCCGAGCTCTTGGCGCTTTTGAGCCGCTTGCAAGTCGATCAGGCAATTCCGCCCGAGCTTTACACGGCGGTGTCGGTGATTTTGGCGTGGGTGTATTGGCTCAAGGGCATGCGCCCCGGCGATGAAAAGACAAGCGACCAACCCCTTGGGGCGGCTTCGGCTTCGGCTTAAGTTTAGGCGTCGCTGTAACCAGTATTGCGCGAAAAGCGCGAAATATGACCGAGCCGGTCATACACTTCAACCGAACTCGACGCATCTTGCAAACGCAAGCTTTGCAACGTGCCCCGAATCGCTTCGAGTTTGCGGTCCATCAGAACAGTATTGCGCCGGTGCAGGTCACGGCACTCGATCATGGTTTGGCGAAAGGCCTGCCATTCGGGCAGGGTTTGAACGTCTTGGGCGTTAGGCGCTAAGCGGGTAATTTCGAGCAGCAACTCGTTTTTTACCGGCTGTAATTGTTCAAACTGGTCTAACTCTTGGTTGCGCAAAGCCTCAAACTCGCGCTCCAAAATTTGCGACAACTGGGTCGCAAGGTCTTGGGCTTGTCGAATCGGGTCGGTCAACGCAGGTTCAACCACTGATCATTTGTTCCATCGCTACAAAGCTCTCGGCAATGCGGCGAGGGTTCAGCGGGTATTGGCCGTCTTGGATGGCTTTCTTGATGGAATCCACCTTGGAGCGGTCAAAGTCGGGTTCTTGCTTGATGCGCTCGCGCACTTTGGCAAAACCTGCCACTTCAGCGCCTGCGCTTGCAGCGACGGATTTGCTAGCGGCTACTTCCACTTCAGAGGGAGGCGGCAAGCCAGCCGTCGGTGCACCAGCCTTCAAGGCTTGCTTTTCGGCTGATTTGCGGAGCTGCACATCATTGGATGCAGGGCGTTGGTAATTGGTGATCGGGTTCGTCATGTCGGGCTCTTTTCAGTAAATTGCTGCTTACTTATGGGGGTTATCTGCTTTTACATCGACCGGTTAAAAAATAACTTGAGGACTTTTTCCACTTTTTTACAATTTTTTTTCAAAAAGGGGCTACAGACCCCGAACCGCGCTCGGACCGGTGACCACACCAGTGATATATCGGCCCGACTCCGGATTTTTTAAGCGAATTTGATCACCCATTTTGCCATCTTGGGTAGCTTCTACCCGGGCTGTAATGGAAAAACCACTGCTTTGGGTCACGGTGAGAACCACCAACTGGCCTTGTTTAACTAAAACGGCACGGCGAACGTCATGGCTGCGCAACGGAACGCCAGCCGCCACATCCCGCACCATTTCGCCATTTTCAATATCTTTGATCGAACCCACGGCTTGGGGATCCAACCCCTCACCGGAATGTTCTATCTCTTGCAAAACCGCGACCGAGACCCGAGATCCGGCACGAAGCAACTGACTGGCAACGACTACTTTACGGTTTGTAGAAGCCTTAGTCGCACTGTTTGACCCAGTGGCCGCCGCATTGGGAACAACCGCAGCGCTGACCCCGGGCTTAAGCACCACCCGCATATACAACTGCCAATTGGGGTTACCCAAGCAGCGAACGCGAATCGTCTCGCGAGAGGCAAAAGGCAAATCCATGACCAAGGGCCGGTCGCAGGTTTGTAACTGCACCCGGCTGTCCATCGGAGCAAAGCCAAATTGGTCAGGCGCCAATTGCTGGGTTTGTTGGACCCAACGTCCGACCTCGACAAGCAACTTTTCTCCCACCGCAGGCTCTTGGGGCGGCGTTTGTTGGGCTGAAACGGCCAAAGCCACGCCCATAGCGATGCCAGCAAAGCACTTGGCTAAAAACTTCAAACGGTGGCACAGCAATTGCATGAGTGTTCAGGTCGATGTTGAAAAAATGACATTGTGAAGGAATACCTCCATGACCGCGCAAGAACAGTGCCACTTTTTTCAGCTCCGCCCCCCCGTCTGCCAAGGCCTAACCCCTATTTGCACCGAGTAAGAGTATGTTGACCAGTGACGCTACCCACACCGCCGCCTTAAGCCTTGCGCCTGCCCGGCCGGAGAACTTGCTCGGCCGACCTGCGCCCCAAATGTCTACTGCGCCGACGGCTTTTGCCCAAACCTTGTTAGACGTGCAAAACACCAATCCAGCGAACAACGGTCAACCCAACCCAGCCCCAAAAATTGTCACTATCGGCAACGGCGACACGTTGATTGGCGTGGTACGCGACCAGGCCGAGGCGCGGGGACTCAAATTGACTGGCTCACAAGAAATGCGCTTAGCCCGCCAAGTGGCTGACGCCAACCGCATCAGCAACCCCGACCGGATTTTTGTGGGTCAAAAAATTGACCTCTCCTCCTTAGAGCGTGATTTATCAGGCGGCCCAGAAGGGCTCACGCCGATGATGGGAGCCGCCTTACGCACCACCCCGGCCATGCAAAACCTGGCCATCAAGCCCCTCCCCCCAAGCGTGGTCAGACTCTCCAGCGCCCATCCCGTTTTAGAAAAAACGCTAGACCGTGCGGTTGCCAAAGGCTTTATTCCTCCGGCAGACAAAGCCGCAGTGTTTGACAAGATTGTGCAAATGGGCTCTAACCATAAGTTCTCGCCTGACGACTTTGCGCGAATGACGCTCATGGAAAGCGACGGCATGAACCCCCGCGCGAGCAATCAGCGTTGCCACGGAATCATTCAATTTTGTGATGGCCCCGCTCGCGGAGCGGCCTCGGCCGGTTTTGCTGCCAACCCCAAAGCGATTTTGGATTTAAGTGTCCACAAGCAACTGAGCCTGGTCGATAAATACTTTGATGACGTGGGTTTGAAAAATCAAGGCCCAGCCGGCTTGGAAGACCTGTACCTCTCGGTACTGAATCCTGCCTCTCGCCAAGAACGCGTTGCTGATACTCCTTTGAATATCCAAGGCAGCCAAGCGCGTGCCTTGCACGTAGGTAGCGACACCAGCGCCCCGATTACCCGACAGTCGATCCGCCAAGGCCTGCTGCAAAACGCCGCCCAACGCTTGGGGCAAATGCTGCCCGCGTCTATGCGAGTGCAAGCCCAAAAGGCGCAGCAGTACGCAGAGAACAGCAACCCTTAAAAAATCACAAAGCGGCAAAGGTTTGCCGCTTTGTGATTTTTGGGCACCGCTAAAGCAGGAAAAGGGAAGGACACACGCAGGCAGAGGCCTCGTGGCATGCAATTTGCATGATGAGTATTAAGAAAGCCGTTTTGTCTTTATAGATGTCGGCATTACGGCAAAAAACTTTAACGCAATGGAGTCATTAGCATGAACATGATCGATAACGCCTTCAGCGTTCACGAGAAAGCACTGGGTGTTCGCAGCCAGCGCATGGAATTGCTTTCGCGCAACATTGCCAATGCCGACACCCCCAATTTCAAAGCGCAAGACATTGATTTCAAAGAAGTCTTGAAAAACACCCAAGACAGCGCCTTGCAAACCACGCACAGCAACCACCTTACCCAAGGCGCGGACAGTACCGCCAACGGCGTGAAATACCGCGTCCCATTCAACGTGGCATTCGACGGCAACACGGTCGAACTACCAGTAGAACAGGCCAAGTTTGGTCAATACGCCGCGGAATACCAAACCACCCTAAGTATTTTGGAAAACCGCATCAGCGGGATCCGAAAAGCATTGCGAGGAGACTAAGCATGGCCTTAGACAACCTCTTTGGTATTGCAGGTTCTGCACTGAATGCGCAAACCGCACGAATGAATGCCACTGCATCCAACTTAGCCAATGCGGGCACTGTTGCTACGAGCGAAAAAGACGCTTTTCGCGCCAAGCGCACCGTCTTTAAAACCATCATGCAAGAGCTCGGCTCGACTTCCTCGGTCAATACCGGTGGCGTCAAGGTCAGCGGTATTTCTGATGACCCCAAACCCATCACCCGCATGTCTGACCCTGGCAACCCTTCCGCAGACAAAGACGGCTATGTCTACCTCTCTAACGTCAATGAGATGACCGAAATGGTGGAGATGATGGCGGCTGCGCGCTCTTACCAAAACAACGTGGAGGTGGTTAACACCGCCCGCCAACTGATGATGCGAACCCTCGACATCATTAAGAGTTAATTGTCATAACCCCATTTGCTTTAAACCTTAAAGACCTGCGAGACCTCCATGGCCAACCTCGACCTTCTTAGCGCAAATACCCCAAGCAACTCGGCGTGGGCCTCGGCCGTGCCTAACAGCATTCGCACCACCGTCCAAGACGACAAAGCAAAGCTCACCTCAGCGACAGGCCAATCGTCGATGGGGCAAAAAGATTTTTTACTTTTGTTTACTACGCAGCTTAAAAATCAAGATCCGTTAGATCCGGTCAAAAACGAAGCGTTCGTAGCCCAGCTGGCGCAGTTCTCTCAGTTAGAAGCCACGACCAATATGTCAACCACGCTGACCCAATTTGTGGACAGCATGTCAAGCAACCAAATCACCAGCACCGCCAACCTCATTGGCGGAAAAGTATCGGTGCCCGATGGTCCGGCCCAATTGCTCAATGGCCAACCGGTCAAAACCGTCATCAGCTTGCCTTCGGGCGCTGACGGCGTGCAGTTCAAAATTTACGACTCCAAAGGTATTTTGGTTAATACCAAAATCGTTGGCGCCCAAACCGCTGGCGACATGAACTGGTCTTGGGACGGCAAAGACGACGCGGGCAACGCCCTGCCCGACGCCACCTACAGCATCAAAGCCGCGGCAGTGAGCCAAGGCAAAGTGATTAACCCTGCGGTGAGCACCATGGCCACGGTCATTGGTCTCAGCCAACAGCCCGATAAAACCATGCTGCTGCAAATTCAAGGCGGAAAAACCGTCAAGTTAGCAGACGTGACCCGTATTGACGGCTAAGACCCGTAAGCCCTCTTTTTAAATCCACACACCCTAGCAACTCCCGGAGAAACCCACCATGTCTTTCTATACCTCGCTAACCGGCCTTAATGCTGCCACCGCCATGTTGGGCGTGACAGCCAATAATATTTCCAACGTGGGTACCACCGGCTTTAAGCGCTCACGCGCTGACTTTGGAGACATTTTCGCGACCTCGCCTTTGCAAAAAGCTTCCTCTACCGTGGGTCAGGGCGTGTCCTTGAAACAGGTGAGCCAGGAATTTAGCCAGGGTAATATTTCTTTCTCCTCTAACGCCTTGGACTTGGCGATCACGGGTGACGGCTTCTTCCCGCTGCGCTCTGCTGACGGCTTGACAGACACCTACACCCGTAACGGCTCTTTCTCTTTGAACGAGCAGTTCAACGTGGTGAACTCGGCCGGTCAGCGTTTGATGGCGGCAACGGTTGACTCGACCGGTAGTGCGAACGTGAATGACCGGGTGGTGTTAACGATTCCCCAGAAAACCTCCGGCGAAGCCAAACAAACCTCGGCGGTGTCATTGGGACTGAACTTCCCCGCTGATGCGACCGTTATTACCGAAGCATTTAGCCGCAACAACCCAGCCAGCTTTAACAAATCAACCGCCTTTACCGTGTATGACAATGGTGGTAACGGCTACTTGGCTACGATTTATTACGTCAAAACCCAAAACGCGAACCAAAGCAGCCCGTTTAACAAATGGCAAACCCATGTGTTCGTGGGTGAAGACCAGGTGTCTGCTGCTTTGGCGCAATCGACCGACATCAACGGCGATTTGCAATACGTGAACCAGTACGGCCAAATCAAATCGTACAAAGAAGTCAAAGACGAACTGACAACTGCCAAAACACAGCTGATCTCTTTGGACGAACTGACAGACAAGCGCACCTCTTCGCCTGCGGGTATCACCGGTATTGCCTCATCGGTAGACCTCTCTGGTGGCTCCAATACGTTTTCGGGCTTACAAGGCTTGGCCACTCCGATTGATTTGAGCAATCTATTCACGGTCAATATCGATGGATCGACCTCGCCTGTGACGGTCGATTTGAGCTACTTGAAAAACTCAACGACCGTTTTAAATGGTGCGACGCTGGCCGATGAAGCCGCCAAATTCCTGAATCGCAAATTTGGTGATGAATCCACGTTCAACTTTACGTCTACCACCGGAACGACAAACCCTGACAAGATTTTTACTCTGACGAACTCCCGCGTTCAAAACGGAGCGCCCGTCAAGGCGGAGATAACCCTCTCTGGCTTTGCTGATGAGAGCAACGTCACTATTGAAGAGTTGACAAAGATCATGCAAACGCAGGTGGACAACTCCATTTTGGGCGGTCATGCGCGTCAATCGATTGCTATCTCTGGAACCGCCACGGGCGCCGTCACATTTATGGGCCGCGCCGTTGCATCTTCTGCCAGTGGCGATAGCGCAGCCACAACCGCAGGTCGTATCGTTGCCGACAAAGCTGGCATCATTGCCGCCAATGACGGCCTAGAGAATGTAGAGTTGGGTGCAGATGGAACGTCCATCGTCCTTACCTACTTCCAATTTCCAAAGCAATCCGTCGCCTTATCAGGAACCTCGACTGGGACAACTGCCTTTATGGGCGTAGCTGTCACGGGCTCGGCTGCAGGTAACACACCCGCGCAGACAGCCTCGTTGATCGTGGCCAACAAGGTAGCTACCTTGGCAGGTACAGCAGCAGTAGCGGCAGGTCTTTCAGACATCCAGATCGACCCGAGCGACAGCACCAAGTTGATTTTGGTTTACAACCAAGCCAGCGCAGCCCGCGCATCGATTACCCCCGCTCTGACAGGTGGCGTTGTCGCTGCCGCCAGCGTGGTTAAAAACAACATCAATGCCGGCTTAATCACAGGAACCAGCGCAGGCGTGTCACCCACTGCCATTGCTGCGACCACCAGCGCGGGCATCACTCTGGGCGCAAGCACTACCTTGAGCGCTGGCTTAGCCAGTTCGCCCATGTCGGTCCATTACGACTACAACACCCAAAGTTTCAAAATCACCGACAGCACCAACGCCGGCGCGAACACCATTACACTCGCCTCGGGTAGTGCCAACAACACCATCTTGGGTCTGACCAGCCTGCCAGTCACATTGAATACAGATGGGCTCTCAGGCGTCAAGATGTTGCCTAACAACAAGAACTCCTTGCGTTCTTTGACAGACCAGCGCTATGGCATTCAAGTGAACTACGACCCGGTGGGCAAATCCTTTACGGTCAGCTCAGGTACTACAGGTGATTACTCCTCCATCGCCATTACCGATGTGTCTACATCGGGCGTATCTTTGTTGGGTTTTTCGACCTCTTCCGTCGCAAGATCAACCACAGCGCTGCGCGGTATTCCTTCTAGCCCTGCAATCGCGGTTGGTAAACCACCGAACGTGAACGTAACCAATAACTTCGCGGTGGATGCCACCAACAACAGCTTCGTGGTGACGGTTGACGGTATCAAAGGCTCGGTCGTGATCCCACCAAGCGCGACTTACTCTTTGGAATCGTTCATTCGCGAACTGCAAAAAGGTATCAACTCGCTGGCCAGTGAAGACGGCGACTCGCCCAACACGGTCAACGGTGTCAAGGTCAGCTACGACTACGCTAACAACAACTTCGTCTTTACGACTGGAACCACCGGCTCCGACTCCTTTATCAAAATTTCTGGAAGCAGCAGCTGGGGTCTTGACCAGGTGGAAGCCGGCCGGGGTTCGACTTCGAGCTGGATCAA
>SXSX01000207.1 GCA_005793295.1 Burkholderiales bacterium
TTACCGCCGCCGCCGCCGACCCCAATGACTTTAATAAGGGTGCCTTGGTTAAAAATTTCTTCGTCAATCATTTCGATGGTCATTTGGAGCTCCTAGAGTTTGAAATTCGATACGTGGTTTTAAAAAGAGGGTGGTCAAAGTGGATTCGGCCTGGCGGACTACCCCTGGCAAGCCAAAAGGAAGAAGGCCATGGAGAAGGACTTTGGGGGACACAAAGTTTGAAGGTCTGGATCATTTAAAAAGTCCCCGCAAAAAAATCACGAAGTTGAGAAAAAGCACCTTTGACGGAGCCGCTTTTTTGTGAAACTTTGATTCCGCGCATGCGGGCAATCCGCGCCTCTTCTAGAAAACCCATCACGGTGGCTGCACGCGGTTGCGCAACCATGTCCGCCAGCGCGTTGGAATACTGAGGGAGTCCGCGGCGAACGGGTTTAAGGAAGATGTCTTCACCAAGTTCAACCATTCCTGGCATCACACAACTGCCACCGGTTAATACGATGCCTGAGGACAAAACTTCTTCGTAACCTGAATCCCGCATGACTTGGTTCACCAAGCTAAAAATTTCTTCAATGCGTGGCTCGATCACGCCAGCCAAGGCTTGGCGGCTCAGCATGCGTGGGCTTCGGTCGCCCAAGCCTGGGACTTCCACCTGGACTTCAGGATCGACCAAGACTTGTTTGGCATGGCCGCTATCGACTTTGATTTCTTCGGCATCTTTGGTGGGGGTGCGCAAGGCCATCGCAATATCACTGGTGATTAAGTCTCCCGCAATGGGTATCACTGCGGTATGGCGAATCGCACCGTTAGTGAATATCGCTACGTCGGTGGTTCCTGCGCCAATATCGACCAACGCAACGCCTAATTCCCTCTCGTCTTCAGTGAGTACCGATAGGCTAGACGCCAAGGGGTTCAACATTAACTGCTCAACTTCCAAGCCGCATCGACGAATACACTTGATAATATTTTCTGCAGCACTTTGCGCGCCTGTGACGATATGGACTTTAGCTTCGAGCCGCATCCCGCTCATGCCGATGGGCTCTTTCACATCTTGCCCATCAATGATGAATTCTTGCGGCTCCACTAGCAACAGCCGCTGATCGGTTGAAATGTGAATCGCTTTTGCGGTCTCAACTACTCTTGATACATCGGCTTGCGAGACTTCGCGGTCCTTGATCGCCACCATTCCACTGGAGTTCATTCCACGAATATGGCTTCCGGTGATACCGGTGTACACGCGCGTGATCTTGCAATCAGCCATCAACTCCGCTTCTTTGAGTGCCTGTTGGATACTTTGAACCGTTGCATCGATGTTGACAACCACACCCCGCTTCAGTCCCGTGCTTGGCGCAGAACCAAAACCTGCCAATCGCAAGCTGCCTCCTGGCATGACTTCTGCGACCACCGCCATGACCTTGGCGGTGCCAATGTCAAGTCCCACTACTAAGTCTTTGTATTCTTTTGCCATAGTTTGATACCTGCTTCGTTATTCACTGTTTTTTGGTCGCCATGTCTGTCAAAGTCGTAACACCTCTGAGACGAATGGCATACCCGTTTTCATGACGCAAATCTGCTGACTCGAGCGCGCTCAATGGTCGCGCATACCGCACTGCGACTTGGGTTAATGTTTTTAAAAATCGTTCTGCTCGCACCGCGACTTCTTCAGAACTACCTCGACCCAACTCAATGGCCGCACCCGTTTCCAAAACGACACGCCAACTTCCCTTGCCTGTAAGCTCCATTGATGCCAATGGAATATCTATGCGCGAAAACAAGGGCTCCACCAAACGGTATGTTTTGAGCACGACCGATCCCTGCCCACCGGGACCCGACAGCCGTGCAAGTTGGTCTTGCTCAACTTCACCTAAGTTGGCGTCAAACACTTCACCAAAGGAATTGAGCAGGCGCGGTTCGCTTTCGGCTCCCCAAAAAGCGACTGCTTTGTGCTCTTCCAAATTCACCCGCAAGCGGTTGGGGAAATCGCGATGAATGACCGCGCTTCGAACCCACGGCATAGCTTCAAACACTGTTCGCGTTTGTCCTAAATCAACGGTGAAAAACGTACCTTTGACGCGCGATACCACGTGGGCTCGCACGGTAGGAACATTGGTATGCGTTACGTCGCCGAGGACAGAGATACTTTGCACAGCAAAGACACTGCGACTCGATAACCAGCGCGCTCCCGCCACTGCGGCAAAAATACCAAGCATCACGAGCAAGAGCACAGTCGCTCTGTTCATAAGGCGAATATCAAAGGGCAGGGGCTCGTTGCGGTTCATGCAATCGTCCTTGCGCTGCCAGAACTACCCGCACTGTCGAGTGCCGTGTGCGCTAACAAATTAACACACAACTCTTCATAGCTCATCCCTTGGGCCCGCGCTGACATGGGAACCAAAGAGTGCCCGGTCATACCTGGCGAGGTGTTGATTTCTAGCAAATAGGGTTTGCGCGTGACCGCATCGATCATGACGTCAGCCCGGGCCCAGCCTCGGCAACCTAACACTTGGTAGGCCTGCTTTGCCAATTCTGCAATCGCTTCCTCTTCTCCTGCGGGTAAACCGGCTGGTACCAAGTATTGGGTGGTATCGGTGAAGTATTTGTTTTGGTAATCGTAATTTCCATCGGGTGCCACGATGCGAATCAAAGGCAAGGCTTGCGGTGCATGGGTATCACCCAGCAACGGACAGGTGACTTCATCACCTGCAATAAATTGCTCGCATAAAACCAACGAGTCATGTTGCGACGCCAAGGCATAGGCTGCATCACATTGTTCTAATGCAGTAACTTTGGTCAACCCGATCGTTGAACCTTCACGCGCAGGTTTCACAATCATGGGAGAACCCAATTGCACAAAGGCTGCGCGGGTTTGGGCGGCGCTACTGACTTGGCTCCATGCGGGAGTCGCAAGACCCTCAAAGCGCCAGATGCGCTTGGTCATGACCTTGTCCATAGAAATACTCGAGGCCATTACACCGGAACCGGTGTAGGGAATACCCATCAACTCCAAAGCACCTTGTACCGTACCGTCTTCGCCAAAGCGCCCGTGCAGGGCGATAAAGCAACGTGTAAAGCCTTCGCGTTTGAGTTCGCTCATATCTCGCTCAGCCGGATCAAAGGCATGCGCATCAATACCCTGCGATAAAAGTGCTTTCAAGACGCCTTCCCCTGACATGAATGACACCTCTCGCTCGGCAGAGATACCGCCCATCAGCACAGCCACTTTTCCGAAATGTTTGTTTTTCATTGCGCTTTTCTTTTTTGGAGTATTTCTACGACCGCACCTGCCACCGCGCTGACCGAACCTGCTCCCATACACAGCAAGACATCGCCTGCCTTCAAAAAGTCAACTGCGGCCTGCGCCATGGTCTGAATGTCATCGACAAAAATGGCCTCTACCTTGTCAGCGATGCGCAGCGCACGTATCAACGCGCGACCGTCTGCGGCCACGATGGGCGCTTCACCTGCGGCATACACTTCTGCCAACAGCACAGCATCAGCCAATTCCATCACTTTGACAAAATCTTCAAAGCAATCTCGCGTTCGGGTGTAACGGTGGGGCTGGAAGGCCAAGACCAACCTGCGATTGGGGAATGCCCCGCGAGCCGCAGCTAAAGTTGCGGCCATTTCGACTGGATGGTGCCCATAGTCATCGACCACAGTCACGGCGGCATCTTTTTCCATGCTGTGGTCGCCATAACGCTGGAATCGACGGCCTACGCCTTTGAACTCACAAAGTGCTTTTTGTACCGCAGCATCTTCAATATTGAGTTCTACTGCGATGGCGATGGCTGAGAGCGCATTCAATACATTGTGTCGACCCGGAAGATTCAGAACAATCTCCATATCTGGCAGAGTGACTCCGTTACTCCGTTGCACCGTAAAGTGCATCTGGCCTCCCACCGCTTTCACATTGATCGCCCGAACCTGCGCATCTTCAGAAAACCCGTAACTCGTCACAGGACAAGTCACTTGGTCAACGATGGCCCGAACCGCAGCATCGTCCGTACACAAAATGGCCGTTCCATAAAAAGGCATGCGATGCAGGAAATCAACAAATGCTTTTTGCAAACGGCCAAAATCATGGCCAGAGGTTTCCATGTGGTCCGCATCGATATTGGTGACGACGGCCATCACCGGTAATAGATTCAAAAACGACGCATCGGATTCATCGGCTTCCACCACAATGTATTCACCGCTTCCCAGTCGGGCATTGGCTCCCGCGCTGTTAAGCCGTCCGCCAATCACAAACGTTGGATCTAACCCGGCCTCCGCCAGTACGCTTGCTACGAGACTGGTCGTAGTGGTTTTGCCGTGGGTCCCCGCAATTGCAATGCCCTGCTTTAATCGCATTAATTCAGCCAGCATCAATGCCCGCGGAACAATAGGAATATGCATTTCTCTTGCTTTGACAACCTCGGGGTTGCTGGCCTTGACCGCTGTTGAAGTGACAACCGCATCGGCCTTTTCAACATGGCTGGCAGCATGACCCACATAGGTCTGAATCCCCATAGACGACAATCGCTGTAAGACCGAACTATCCGACAAATCCGAGCCTGAAATTTGGTAACCCAAATTAAAAAGAATCTCCGCAATGCCCGACATGCCGGAACCACCAATACCAACAAAATGAATATGGCGAATGGCGTGCTTCATTGGGCAAGCTCCTCACAGGCTTGAGCGATGGCCCGGGTAGCGTTTAAACAAGCCAATGTTTTGGCTTTTTCTGCGCAGTCTTTCAATACATCACGGTTCAGGGATTGCAGCCACGTGGCTAAATACTCGGGTGTGAGTTCACTTTGTTGAATCAACCACCCCGCACCCTGCATGGTTAAAAATTGTGCGTTATGGGTTTGATGATCGTCAACCGCGCCTGGGAACGGGACAAACAAAGCAGCCGCTCCGATTGCAGCGATTTCTGTCACCGTGCTCGCGCCCGCACGGCAAATCACAATATCGGCATCTGCAAAGGCTTGCGCTGTGTTGTCAATAAAGGGGGTGAGCGTTGCTACGACGTTTGCGTTAAAGTAATTCGATCGCAATGTGTCTATTTCCTTCTCCCCGCTTTGATGCATGACGCTGGGTCGGTCTGCCAAAGCAATTTTTGCTAAGGCCAGAGGCACGACGGCGTTAAGCGCCCGCGCACCCAAACTTCCACCGACCACTAAGACCTTCAGCGGACCGGTTCGGCCAGAAAATCGCTTAGAGGGTTCTGCTTGTTTTAAGAATTCACCCCGTAGCGGATTTCCGACCCACTGCGCTTTTTTCATGACATGGGGAAATGCGGTAAACACACGAGCCGCCACTTTGGAGAGCGCCTGATTGGCCATCCCTGCAATCGCATTTTGCTCGTGCAATACCAAAGGAATACGCCGCAAGACCGTCACCAAACCAGCTGGCAAACTGATGTACCCGCCAAAGCCCAAGACCACATCAGGACCCACCCGTTGCAACACTTGGAAGCTCTGAAAACACGCACGCAGCAAACGCCAAGGCAACAGGACCCACGTCATCACACCTTTGCCCCTGACGCCCGAAAAATCCACCAACTCCACGGGGAATCCACGCAGAGGAACCAATCGCGTTTCCATACTGTTTGGCGTTCCCAACCAGTGGACACGCCAACCATTGTCTCGCAACGCTTGTGCAACAGCCAAGCCTGGGAAGATATGTCCTCCCGTGCCTCCGGCCATCACCAACGCACAAGGACGGTTCATGAGCGGCCTCCTTGTTGCATGCGGCGATTCTCATAATCAATCCGCATGACCAAAGCCAATGCCACCAAATTAATCAAAATGGCCGAACCACCGTAACTCATCAAAGGCAAAGTTAAGCCTTTGGTTGGTAAAGCACCAAGGTTTACGCCCATATTGATAAAGGCTTGAAAGCCCATCCAGATTCCCACTCCTTGTGCTGCCAATCCGGCAAACACCCGGTCCAGTGCAATCGCATGGCGACCAATATGCATGATCCGACGCGTAAGCCACAGGAAAAGGCCAATCAAAATAACCACGCCAAAAAGACCAAACTCCTCGCCAATCACCGCCAGCAAGAAGTCGGTATGGGCTTCGGGAAGCCAATGCAGTTTTTCGACACTACCACCCAAACCTACGCCGAAAATTTCACCCCGGCCTATCGCTATCAAAGAGTGTGAAAGCTGGTAACCCTTGCCCAAGGCGTGTTTTTCACTCCACGGATCAAGGTACGCAAAAATACGTTCGCGACGCCATTCACTGAGCGCGATCATCAACCCAAAGGCCACCACCAAGATAGTAGCAATCAAGAAAAACATGCGGGCATTGACTCCGCCAATAAATAAAATTCCCATGGCAATCACAGCGATCACCATAAAAGCGCCCATGTCGGGCTCTGCCAAAAGTAGTATTCCCACCAAGGCCACGGCAACCCCCATGGGAATGACTGCACGGAAAAAGTCTTCCTTTACATCCATCTTTCGAACCATATAATTTGAGGCGTACAAAAGCACTGCAAATTTTGCTAATTCAGAAGGCTGAAAATTCATCACTCCAAGTGAAATCCAGCGCCTAGCGCCGTTCACCCCTTTGCCAACAAACGGCAGTAGTACGGCAACTAAAAGTAAGATTGACGCAACAAAAAGCCAAGGCGCAATCCGCTCCCACACTTCAACGGGCACTTGGAACGCAATGATGGACGCAATGATCGCGATCGAAATAGAGACCAGATGCCGAATCAAGAAATGGCTGTGGGCGTAGTTGGCAAACTTGGGGTTATCAGGCATCGCAATCGTTGCCGAATACACCATCACCACACCCCATAACACCAAAGTAAGCACGACCCACAGCAAAGGTTGATCAAACGATTGAAGGCTTGCAGGCATGGGGCTGTATGCAGCTCGGCGTCCCAAACGAACGGGCAAAGCCTCCGCTGCCTCCGGATCAGGCAAACCAAACCACCGGCCAAAGGTGAGTCTTAGCGCGTTCATGACTGCACCTCAAGCGCAATACCTGCATCAAGCGCAAGGGAGTGAACTGCTTCACAAAATACCTGTGCGCGGTGCTCATAGTTTTTGAACATATCAAAACTTGCGCAAGCAGGCGACATCAATACGGCATCCCCGTTGTGGGCTTTTTCGCTGGCAAGCTGAACGGCGCTCTGCATCGAATCGGCATCCCAGATCGGCACTGCAAGCTCAGCCAATGCTTCACGAATCAAAGGTGCATCGCGCCCGATAAGTACAACCGCTCGTGCAAAACGAACAATGGGTTCGCGCAGCGGTGTGAAGTCTTGCCCTTTACCTTCGCCACCCAAAATGACAACCACTTTGCGTTCTTCTCCCAAACCGCACAATGCGGCGACCGTGGCGCCTACATTGGTTCCTTTGCTGTCGTCAAAATATTCAACGGCGTCGATGGTCGCTACGGATTGAACACGGTGTGGCTCGCCTCGGTATTCGCGCAAGCCAAACAAAATCGGCCCTAGCGCGCAGCCAGCCGCACTGCATAAAGCCAGTGCAGCCAAGGCATTGCTTGCGTTATGCCGTCCGCGGATACGCAAGGCATCGGCCGGCATGAGCCGTTGAATATGTATTTCTTGGTCTTGGGGATTTCGACTCTTCTTAAGCGTTTCGTCTGCCTCTAATGCGCGAACCAGCCAAACCATTCCATTCACATCCTCAAGCCCAAAATCACCCGGGCGCTGCGGCATATCCACGCCAAAGGTCATGTGCGCTCGCTCCACAGGGCGCTGCAACTTGGCACGCACGGGCGCAGGCAGCATCGCCATGACAGCCGAATCCTGTCGATTCAAAATCATCAAGCCATTCAATCCAAAAATTTTCACTTTGGCTTGCGCGTAGTCAGCCATATCGACATGCCAGTCCAAATGGTCTTGGCTGAAGTTGAGAACGACGGCAGCGGTCGGTTCAAACTCTGAGGTTTGCGCTAACTGAAAACTTGATAGCTCCAAGACCCAGACCTCAGGCAATGCCTGAGCATCCAACGCTGCAGACAAGGTATCGAGCAATGTCGGACCAATATTTCCTGCGACCGCCACCGTTTTTCCAGCGCGCTGTACCAACTGCCCGGTCAATGCCGTCACGGTTGTTTTACCATTGGTGCCGGTGATCGCAAGTACTTTAGGTGCATAACCTGTATCGACTTCTAATTGTTTTAATGCAAGGGAATACAAGCTCAACTCACCACCGATCCACATGCCAGCGGCCCGCGCCGCTTCTAGCAAAGCTGCTGTAGATTCTGGCGACAGTCCCGGACTAGAAAACACAGCGCTGAATGTTTTGTTGTCTACGAAGGATGCATCCATCTTGGCAAACGCAAATAAAACGCGCGGTAATTCTTGCGTCAATGTGGCCAACATGGGCGGAGATTCGCGGGTATCTAGAACTGTGACATGCGCACCCTGGCGCACACACCACCGAGCCATGGCCAGGCCTGAGGCGCCTAAGCCTAAAACCAATACCTGTTGATCACGCAATGACTGCACCGTTACCTCAGCTTCAAGGTTGAGAGCCCAAGCAAACACAAGAGCATGGTGATGATCCAAAAACGAACAACGACTTGGGTTTCTTTCCAACCTTGTTTTTCAAAATGGTGGTGTAAGGGTGCCATCTTGAAAAAACGCCGTCCTTCGCCGTATTTTTTCCTGGTGTATTTGAAATACATCACTTGCAGCATCACCGAGAGCGCCTCCACCACAAAGACGCCACCCATGATGGCCAATACAATTTCTTGTCGAACGATGACCGCGACGGTACCGAGTGCGCCACCCAAAGCCAAGGCGCCCACATCACCCATAAACACTTGGGCAGGGTGGGTGTTAAACCACAAGAAAGCCAAACCGGCACCCGCCATCGCAGCACAAAATATCAACAACTCTCCTGCACCCGAGATGTGTGGAAAAAACAAATATTTGGAATACACCGTGCTTCCGACGACGTAGGCAAAGACACCTAAGGCCGAACCCACCATCACCACCGGCATGATGGCCAGACCATCTAAACCATCGGTTAAATTCACGGCGTTGCTTGAACCCACAATCACCAAATAAGTCAACACTACAAAACCCATCACCCCCAAGGGATAGCTGACTTCTTTGATGAAAGGCAAAAGCAGTCCCGCTTTGGGAGGCAAATTGACATCAAAGCCTGAGCGCACCCAATTCAAAAAGAGCTCAAACACGCGCATGTTCGAAGATTCAGAAATACTAAAAACCAAATACAAAGCAGCAAGCAAACCAATCACCGATTGCCAGAAGTACTTTTCGCGTGAGCGCATGCCTTCTGGGTCTTTGTGCACCACCTTGCGCCAATCGTCTACCCACCCGATAGCACCAAAGCCCAACGTGACAGCCAACACAATCCAAACAAAGCGGTTAGTTAAGTCCGCCCAGAGTAGCGTTGATACGGTGATACAAATCAAGATGAGAACACCGCCCATGGTGGGAGTTCCACTTTTAACCAAATGCGATTCCATCCCATAGCCGCGAATAGGCTGCCCAATTTTTAATGCGGTTAAACGCCGAATGACTGCTGGGCCTGCTGCCAGCCCAATCAGTAAGGCCGTTAGCGCCGCCAATACCGCCCGAAACGTTAAATACTGGAACACACGGAAGAAACCGTAGTCGGGCGAAACTCCCTGCAACCACTGGGCCAAGCTTAGTAACATGCCACTGCCTCCACTACACGTTCTAATCGCATAAAGCGTGATCCTTTGACCAAAATACTCGACACCGAAGGCAATAACTTTGTGATTGCAGCAATGAGTTCTTCGCTGGTTTGAAAGTGCTGCGCACGTCCGCCTGCTTGGGTGAATTCGGTTACGGCATGCTGGCTCAATGCGCCCAATGCAAAGAGAGTCCCAATGCCTTGGCTGTGGGCGTAGCTTGCCGCTTCCGCATGAAATTGCGGCCCAAGATCTCCCACTTCCCCCATGTCACCTAAAACCAATAGTCGAGGTGCTGGAAGATCCGCCAAAACCTCTATGGCTGCGCGAACGGAATCGGGGTTGGCGTTGTAACTGTCATCGATGAGGGTGATATCGTTCTGCGTATGGCGCAAGGACAAAGCACGGGAACGTCCTTTGACGGGTATGAACGCTTCTAAGCCGGCCTCAATCGTTTGAGCAGGGATACCCGCTGCAACGGCACAACTGACAGCAGCCAAAGAATTTTTGACGTTATGACGGCCTGCAATCGCTAAGCGGTAACGCAAGTCCACCGACTCGCCGCCGAGCTTTCCATGGGCGTGAACCTGCCACGCCCCTTGCGTCCAAAGTGCTTCAGCGCAGGACAAGGTCTTACTCCCTGCGATGGCATTTTGCGAAAATCCAAATATGCTGCGCGATTGCGAAAGCGTATTCCACACCTCGACAAATGCATCATCGTGCGGATACACCGCGACGCCTTTGGGGCCTAATGCAGAAATTACGGCGCCGTTTTCTTTTGCAACTGCTTCAACCGTATGCATAAACTCTAAATGCTCGCGTTGGGCGTTATTCACCAGCGCAACGGTCGGCTTGGCCATCGTAGCCAATCCTGCTATTTCTCCAGGATGGTTCATCCCCAACTCCACCACCGCAATACGGTGTTTAGATCGCATTCGCAGCAGCGTCAAGGGAACACCAATATCGTTGTTCAAATTCCCTTGGGTCGCTAGCGCTGCGCCCTCGGGCGCATGGGCATTCAGAATCGATGCCAGCATTTGGGTCACTGTCGTTTTTCCATTGCTCCCTGTCACAGCAATCAAAGGAATCTCAAACTGCGATCTCCAACCAGCCGCCAACTCGCCCAAGGCAAGCTTGGTTTCTTCTACCTCAAGGCGCGCCAACCCCTCGGGGTACATCGACACTGACAGTCCGGAGCGGCACAACACCGCGCTTGCACCGAGACGCTTGGCATCATGCAGAAAATGGTTGGCATTGAATTTTTCGCCTTCCAAAGCAACAAATAAATCACCCGTTTCCACCGTGCGGGTATCAGAATGGACGCGGCAAATCGGGGTCTCTGGATCGCCAATCAATAGGGCGTTGCTAAGCCATTGGGCGGCTTGTGCCAAAGTCATCATGGGCGTGGGGGTTGCAATGCTCATGCGTGAACGCTCCGTCGAGCCTGTGCTCGCTGGCGCAGAGCGGTACTCGCATGGTCACGGTCAGAGAAATAGCTTTTCACGCCAGCTATCTCTTGCGTAGCTTCGTGCCCTTTTCCGGCCAAAAGAATAACGTCTGCATTGTTGGCTTGACCCACTGCACTAGCAATGGCCAGCGCCCTGTCCACCTGAACTGTCAAGCGGTCAGAGCGGCTTAAGCCGGCGAGAATATTTTCAATAATGGAAAGAGGCAACTCACTGCGCGGGTTGTCGCTGGTGACAATGACTTTGTCGGCCTGTGCTGTCGCCACTGCGCCCATGAAGGGGCGTTTGGTACTGTCGCGGTCACCGCCACATCCAAAGACACACCACAAATCACCACCGCGTTGCTGCGCAGCCGGTCGCAGCGCTTGCAGCGCTTGTTGCAATGCGTCAGGGGTATGAGCATAGTCCACCACCACCAAAGGCGCGTCGTCACCGCCTAAACACTCCATGCGCCCAGGCACTGCGCGCAGTTGGCTGCAGGCCGCAATCGCCTGGGGTAAATCCACACCCAAGCAGCGCATGCTGGCAATCACCGACAGCATATTGGCGACGTTGTACTTGCCCATGATGTGGCTCTTGACGGTCATCGATTGGCCATCTTCAATGACCTCAAACTGCAGGCCTTGGGGTTGTGCAACGATCTGGCGTGCAACCAAGCGTGCGTTGGCTGTTAGTGCAACTGTCCAGATGTCGATGTCTGGTGACGCGGCGGCCAAAGATTGCGCCAAGTCCGCACCAAATGCATCATCGGTATTGATCACTGCACTACGCAAGCCTTGCCACGAGAACAAACTTTTTTTAGCCTGGCCGTAGGCGTGCATCGTTGCGTGGTAGTCCAAATGGTCTTGTGTGAGGTTGGTAAAAACAGCAACCCGAATGGCTGTCCCATTGAGCCTTGCTTCTTCAATACCGATCGACGATGCTTCTAGCGCGCACACCTTGTGTCCTTGGCTTACAAATTCCCGCAATGCCGATTGCAAGCGAATCGGATCCGGTGTCGTCAACCCTGTGGCGACAATCGATTGCAAACTAACGCTATCCGCGTCCTTCGTTTTAACGGATGGCGGCTGTCCCATACCCAGAGTTCCCACCATTGCACATGGCAAGGCATTTGGCTCCGCCAAGGAGGACAAGCCCTGCGCGAGCCACCAGGCAGTTGAAGTTTTGCCATTGGTCCCGGTAATAGCCACCACGGCGATCTCTTGTGAAGGGTGTCCAAAAAATTCTGCAGCTATCGCTCCGGCTGCAGTTTGGAGTCGTGGGTACACACCCACGCGGGGGTCGGTACATTCGAAATCTTCTACGCCAGATGCTTCCACCAAGCAAACCACCGCGCCTTGCAATAACGCCGCTTTCACAAATTTACGCGGGTCATTGGCCACTCCAGGCCACGCGATAAATCCATCACCTGCTTGTACCAAACGGCTATCCGACGTCAAAGTTCCCGTGACATGCGATCGCATCCACATGACTGCTTCTTGGGAGTTAGTGAAGTGCTGTGCCATCAAAAGCTTTCCTGCACCATGTCAGCCACGATCTGAGGGCGAATGGCAATATCAGGCTGCACCCCCATCACCCGCAACGTTTGTTGGACCGCTTCACTAAACACAGGGGCGGCGACTTCACCACCAAAATACTTTCCTGCGCTCGGCTCATCGAGCATGACACCGACCACAATGCGCGGGTGATCAATGGGCGCCATGCCGACAAACCAACTGCGGTATTTGCGATTGCCTTCGCTTCCGTATCCCTTACCCACTTGTTTGTAGGCCGTACCTGACTTGCCACCAACAGAATACCCCGCGGTTTGCGCCTTAGGCGCGGTGCCACCCGATCCTGCTGCCATTTGCAACATTTTGCGAACCTTGGCAGCTGTCAATGCTGAAAATACGGGGAGGCCGACTGCAGGCTCATTGGTTTTTAAGAGTGTGGCGGGAATGATTTCTCCGCCGTGTGAAAAAACGGTATACGAACGCACCATCTGAAACAAGGAGGCTGACAATCCGTAGCCATAGGAGGCCGTTGCCTGCTCAATCGGACGCCACGTTTTTGCTGGGCGAAGTCGCCCTGAGACCACACCAGGAAACTCCACTTGGGGTTTTTGCCCAAACCCGGCCTGTGAATACGTCTCCCACATCTCTGACGCTGGCATCTGCATCGCAATTTTGGTGGTACCCACATTGCTCGAAACCTGAATGACCTGCTCTACCGTGAGCGCGCCGTGCGGATGGGAATCGCTAATCTTTGCGCCGGTGATGGTGACTGAACCGGGTGACGTATCAATCACAGTGGTCGGCGTGACGCGACCGGTATTCAAAGCCAGACCTATTGTGAAAGGCTTCATCACGGAACCTGGCTCAAAGGTGTCTGTTAACGCGCGGTTACGCAGTTGTGCTCCACTTAAATTCAAGCGTTTTTCTGGGTTGTAGCTTGGGTAATTGGCCAAAGCCAATATCTCACCGGTTGTCGTGTCAAGCACCACAATGCTGCCCGCTTGTGCGCGGTTGGCTATCACCGCATCGCGCAGTTTTTGGTAGGCAAGAAACTGTACTTTGGTATCGATGCTGAGTTGTAAATCTTTTCCCGGGATCGGTTGAATCGTTTCACCAAAACTCTCAATTGCACGACCGCGTCCATCTTTGATGACGTGTCGTACGCCAGGCGTCCCCAAAAGCGCCTTGTTAAAAAGAAGTTCGACTCCTTCTTGTCCGTTGTCTTCTACATTGGTGACACCCACAATATGCGCGGCAGCTTCACCTTCAGGATATTGGCGTTTGTACTCCATGCGCTGGTAAATCCCTTTTAAATTCAGACTGGCGATTTTTTTAGCGGTGTCTGCATCGACCTGCCGTTTTAACCACACAAAAGTCTTGTCTTCATCAGCTAACTTTTTAGTTAAATCTGCTGCCGGGATATCCAACAAGGTTGCCAGTGTTTTTCTTTCCTGCGCATCCAATTCCACATCTTCAGGAATCGCCCAAATGCTTGGAGCAGGAACGCTCGAGGCCAAGATCAACCCATTGCGATCCAAAATACGCCCCCGATTGGCAGGCAACTCCAGTGTTCGGGCAAAACGCACTTCTCCTTTGTGCTGGAAAAAGTCATTGTTGAAAACTTGGATGTACGCCGCACGCGCGCACAAACCAACAAACGCAAGCGCGATTGCAGCCACTACAAATTTACTGCGCCAGACGGGCGTTCGACTCGCTAGTAAGGGGCTCGATGTGTATTGAATGCTGCGGCTCATGGCTTCACCGCTGTTGTCGTAGTAGAAATATGCGCAGGCATCGCAACTTCGCCCGAGGCCGTTAAATAGTTGGTGATGCCGGGACTGACTTGGCGCATTTGCAATTTTTCGCGGGCCAGACGCTCCACCCGCGCTGGTGTGGCCTGGCTTCGCTTTTCGACCTGTAAGCGGTCAAACTCGGTTTTTAAATGTCGTGCTTCGCTGCGCGCTTTATCTAGCTCCGTAAACACCCTGCGTGACTCATATTGGACCCCCACCAAGTACATTGCACTTGCCAAACTCGCCAGCAGTAACGCAACGCTCACACGTGTCATGCGGATGCCCCCGCTGCAGTTTCAGTCCTGAAAGCTACGCGCATGATGGCGCTGCGTGAGCGCGGATTGAGGCCGATTTCTTTCGCGCTCGGCCGGGTTCTGCCGCCGGCGCGCAGGCGCATGGGTTTGGGCGGTGCAAACGGCGTACGGCGGTCGTATTCATCCTTGGAGTGCTTGCCAATAAACTGCTTAACGATGCGGTCTTCCAGAGAGTGAAAACTAATCACAACCAAGCGCCCGCCGGGCTGCAGCACCTTCAGCGCTGCTTCTAACGCCTGCTGTAACTCTTCAAGCTCGGCATTGATGAAAA
>SXSX01000208.1 GCA_005793295.1 Burkholderiales bacterium
AATGACATGCGGCTTGACAGTGGTGTGGGTACGTGTGGGAAAGAAGGCCAAAGTGTGCCCGTGGGGGTGGGCCAGCCTACCTTGCGCATTGATGGTTTGACCGTCGGCGGAACCGCTTGATATTGTCTATTTTGAACCTGTGCTACATTGATACCCATGGTTTCAATTCGTTTTTACTTTAGCTATTTTTGGTTCTCAAGCGCTCATGGCGGTAGAGAGATCTGAACGTAGACAAGAAAAACGTCCTGATACTTCCTAAACCGCCGGCCTCCCCGGCGGTTTTTTTATGCTTTTTAGAATGTGATTGAGGAGCTTTTGCGATGACTGCTAATACTGACCGAACTAGTAAAACCGATGATGAACGTATCAAAGACATTACTGTGCTGCCCCCGCCTGAGCATCTGATTCGTTTTTTTCCTATCAGCGCAACACCCGTGGAGGCCTTGGTTTTAGGGACTCGCAAACGCATCCAAAAAATCATGGCGGGCAAAGATGACCGTTTGCTAGTCATCATCGGACCCTGCTCGATTCATGACCCCTCTGCTGCTGTCGACTACGCGCGTCGATTGAAGGAGCAGCGCATAAAGTACGCCGACACCTTGGAAATTGTGATGCGGGTGTACTTTGAGAAGCCCAGAACCACCGTCGGCTGGAAGGGTTTGATCAATGACCCCTATTTGGATGAGAGCTTTCGCATTGACGAAGGGCTGCGCATCGCACGCCAGTTGTTGATTGAAATTAACCGTTTGGGGCTTCCTGCCGGCAGTGAGTTTCTAGATGTAATTTCTCCCCAGTATTTGGCTGACTTGATTGCATGGGGCGCGATTGGCGCACGTACGACGGAGAGCCAAGTGCACCGAGAATTGGCCTCGGGTATTTCAGCGCCAATTGGTTTCAAAAACGGAACCGATGGGAACATCAAAATTGCCACCGATGCCATTCAAGCCGCGGCGGGCGGGCACCATTTTTTATCGGTGCATAAAAACGGCCAGGTAGCTATTGTGCAAACGCAAGGCAATCCCGATTGCCACGTGATCTTGCGCGGTGGCAAAGCCCCCAACTATGACGCGCAGAGTGTGGCAGCCGCTTGCCAAGACCTCGCCAAAGCCCATTTGCCAACGTCTTTGATGGTTGACTGCAGCCACGCTAACAGCAGCAAGCAGCACGAAAAGCAGCTTGACGTTGCGCGTGATATTGCGAATCAAATAGCAGGGGGGTCACGTTCTATTTTTGGCGTGATGGTCGAGAGCCACCTGTTGGCCGGCGCCCAGAAATTCACCCCTGGCAAAGACAAAGCCGCTGAGCTGGAATACGGCAAGAGCATTACAGATGCCTGCTTGGGTTGGGACGATTCTTTGCAGAGTCTTGAAGTGCTCTCGCAAGCCGTTAAGACACGTCGCGCGCGTTGAGCGCAACCACCGACTCGCCCAGCCCTTTTTAGCCTTGTAGCAATTGGGCGAGTTTTTGGTGAATGCCACCAAAGCCGCCGTTGCTCATGCAAAGAATATGGTCGCCAGCCCGAGCATGCAACGCGACTTGGGCTGCTAGCGCATCGATATTGGGCGCGCAAAAGGCTTTTGTGCCCAAGGGCTTGAGGGCTTCTGACGCATCCCAGCTCAGGCCTCCGGTATGGCAAAACGCTAAATCAACCTCTTCCAGACTCCAAGGCATTTGCGCCTTCATGGCACCGAGTTTCATGGTGTTGGACCGGGGTTCGAAGACCGCCAGAATGCGGGCACTGCCAATGCGCCGGCGCAACCCATTGACGGTGGTCCGGATTGCGGTGGGGTGGTGCGCAAAGTCGTCATAAATAGTTACGACATCCCCTTTTTCTTGGGTCGTGCTTGGCTTGTGGCTTGCAGCTGGATAAGGGATGCGTGCCCGCACTTCCATGCGCCTTTTGACATTCTCAAATTGGGCCAGCGCAATCGCCGATTGTTCAGGAGGAACACCCACATGGTCTGCCGCTGCGATAGCGGCTAATGCATTGAGTTGATTATGGACGCCGCCTAAAGACCATTGAACGTGGGCCAAGGTGTTTCCTTGGTGTGTCACCGTGAAATCGTGGGGTTCGCCCACTGCGGTGAAATCACTGACTGCAGTGCCAAAAGTTCGCAGCTCACTCCAACACCCTTGGTTCACCACTCGGGTTAGGCTTTCTTCAAGACCATTGACAACCAAGCGGCCGGAACTGGGAACGGTGCGGACTAGGTGGTGAAACTGTCGTTCAATGTCGGCCAAGTCGTCAAAAATATCAGCGTGGTCAAATTCCAAATTATTGAGGACAGCGGTTCGAGGGCGGTAATGGACAAATTTACTGCGCTTGTCAAAAAATGCGGTGTCGTATTCATCCGCCTCAATGACAAAAGTCTTTCCTTGGCCCAAACGGGCCGAAACACCAAAGTTCAAAGGGACCCCGCCCACTAAAAAGCCGGGTTGAAGTCCTGCGCTCTCCAAAATCCATGAGAGCATGGCCGTGGTTGTGGTTTTTCCATGGGTTCCTGCGACCGCCAAGACATGGCGACCCTGCAGTACATGCTCGGCAAGCCACTGCGGTCCGCTGGTGTAAGGCGCACCGGCATCCAAAATGGCTTCCATTAAGGGGAACTTGGGACTGGCGTCGCTGTTGCGGGCGCGGCTAATGACGTTGCCAACCACAAACATATCGGGTTGGAGTGCCATTTGGTCAGCGCCAAAGCCTTCAATCAATTCGATCCCCAAAGACCGCAGTTGGTCGCTCATGGGAGGGTAGACTCCGGAATCGCAGCCTGTCACACGGTGGCCCGCTTCACGCGCCAAAGCGGCTAATCCACCCATGAAAGTGCCGCAAATACCCAAAATATGAATGTGCATGGCCTATTTTACCGGGCCTGAAAGCCCGCTCATTGTGAGGACAGCTTGGGCACAGGCACAATGTCACGATGGAAAGTATGAAGGACGAGATTTCTGCTGTTGCAGCGCGGATGGTGGTCGAAGAGGGTTTGGACTTTGGCAGCGCCAAGCGCCGCGCCGTTAAGCAAATGGGCTTAACGGCCCGCGGTGCACTGCCCAATAACGACGATATCGAGCGTGCGGTGGAGGAATACATTGCTATTTTTTGTGCCGACACACAAGCAACCGAGTTGCATGCCTTGCGGATTTTGGCTTTGGAGTGGATGGACCGCTTAGCGTCCTTTCACCCCCATGTCGCTGGGGCGGTTTGGCATGGAACCGCTACCCGCCATTCCGATATTTATTTGCAATTGTTCTGTGGCGACGCGAAAGAGGCCGAAATTGAGCTGATCGATCGCAGTGTCCGCTTTGAGGTTCGCTCTGTTCCTGGTTTTCAGGGGGAGCGGGTGGACGCCCTGAGCGTTCATGTGTGGAGCCCACTTTTAAAAGAGCATATCGGTTTGCACCTTCTGATCTATGACTTAGACAACATTCGCGGCGCGCTTCAACCTGATGCAAGAGGACGCCGACCCCGAGGCGACGCGACGGCCTTGCGTGCCGTCATTGGCAATAACCCTTGATGTATCGGAAAAGACCGCAATGAATACCCAATCCCCCCTAAAAACGCCGTCTCATCCCAAAAGCCGGCGTGCGCTTGTGCTTTCTATCGCTGGACTGGCGGCTGGTGTGGGTGCGGGTTTGTCTTGGTGGAATCAGCAAGCGTCGGTGTCAACGCCAGGTTTGACGCCTTTGGAGGGGTTTTGGGATTTGGAATGGGAGACTCCAGAAGGAAAAAAACTTCAAATGCGATCGTTTCAAGGAAATCCGATTTTGATTAACTTTTGGGCGACGTGGTGTCCCCCATGCGTTGAGGAACTTCCTTTATTAGATGCCTTCTATCGTGAAAACAAGTCTAAAGGTTGGCAAGTTCTAGGATTGGCGGTTGATAAGGCTGCGGCAGTTCGAGATTTTCTTGAAAAAATGCCCTTGGGCTTTCCGATCGCAATGGCGGGTTTGGGGGGTGTGGACTTAGGGCGTAATTTGGGCAATCTGACTGGGGGCTTGCCCTTTTCAGTTGTCATTGCAAAAAATGGAGCGATTGCACAGCGAAAGATGGGTCGGCTTGGGATTGTTGATCTCGAAGCCTGGCGTAGTTTAAAATAGCTGTTCGAGGCAGGCATCCTTGGTTTGACGCTAGGGCGCTCGTATTAGAGATTTGGTTCTTAAAGATGATTCAAAATTTTTTTAGAGAAAATTAATAACAAATAGAAGAAAATAAAAGCAATAGCGGTATTTAAGCAATTTTTAGGTTAAATTTCCGCTTCTTGTTGATTGATTCCTGGAGGATTCATGGATTTACGAAAACTTAAAACACTGATTGATTTGGTGTCCGATTCCAACGTTTCAGAATTGGAAATTACCGAGGCCGAAGGCAAGGTCCGTATCGTTAAGGGCGGCGGTGCCATGGTTCACAGCTATGCGCCTGCTCCCCTAGCCGCTGTGGCTGCAGCACCATTGGCTTCTGCATCCCCTGCAAGTCCAGCTGCAGCTCCAATAGAAGAGCCACCCACAGGGCATCCCGTCAAATCACCGATGGTAGGAACCTTCTACCGTTCCGCCTCTCCGGGTGCTAAATCGTTTGTTGAAATTGGATCCGTCGTCAAAGAGGGAGACACGATCTGCATTATCGAGGCCATGAAAATCCTCAATGAAATTGAAGCCGACAAGGCGGGTACGGTGACCCAGGTGCTTTGTGAAAACGGTCAAGCAGTTGAATATGGGCAACCCCTGTTCGTTATCGAATGAGCGCTGAATAGTCCATGTTCAAAAAAATCCTGATCGCCAACCGCGGCGAAATCGCTCTCAGAATCCAGCGCGCTTGCCGTGAATTGGGGGTGAAAGCGGTGATGGTGTACTCCGAAGCTGACCGCGATGCCAAATACGTCCGGCTAGCTGAAGAAGCGGTTTGCATTGGGCCCGCGGCGTCCAATTTGAGTTACCTCAATATGCCAGCCATCATTTCTGCCGCGGAAGTCACTGATGCAGAGGCCATTCATCCGGGCTACGGGTTCTTAAGTGAAAACGCCGATTTTGCGGAGCGGGTTGAAAAAAGCGGGTTTCAGTTCATTGGCCCAACGCCCGAATCGATTCGCATCATGGGTGACAAGGTCTCTGCCAAACAAGCAATGATTCGTGCAGGCGTACCTTGCGTTCCTGGTTCTGAAGGAGAGCTGCCAGATGATCCAGCCCACATTCGTCGGATCGCCAAATCGGTAGGCTACCCCGTCATCATCAAGGCTGCAGGCGGAGGTGGTGGGCGAGGCATGCGCGTGGTCCACACTGAAGCAGCACTTATTAATGCGGTCTCAATGACTAAGGCCGAAGCTGGCGCAGCTTTTGGTAATCCAGCTGTTTACATGGAGAAGTTTCTCCAAAACCCCCGCCATATTGAAATTCAAATTTTGGCCGACAAACATAAAAACGCGGTGTACTTGGGTGAGCGGGATTGCTCAATGCAGCGTCGCCATCAAAAAATCCTAGAAGAGGCGCCAGCGCCAGGAATTAGTCGAAAACTCATTGAACGCATTGGGGAGCGATGTGTCGCTGCCTGTAAAA
>SXSX01000209.1 GCA_005793295.1 Burkholderiales bacterium
GGCGCGCTGTCGAGCTGGCGACCGCCATGATTGGATACATAAATGGCGTCGGCGCCAAGATTCCTGATACGCACGGCGTCATCGGCGTTTAAAACTCCCTTAACAATTAGCTTGCCCTTCCAGCGCGCGCGCACACAATACTCGCGCCGTGTTTGCCGAGAGCCTGGGCAACCCCAGCCTGACAGTACTTGATATTGCAGCTGTCGCGGAGGTGGCCCATTCGCATGGTGTCCCGCTGATCGTGGACAACACCGTACCCTCACCGTTCCTATGTAACCCATTGGCCCATGGGGCCGACATCGTTGTGCATTCCGCGACCAAGTACCTTGGCGGCCACGGGACGACTCTGGGCGGGGTGCTGGTAGAAAGTGGCAGGTTCCCCTGGGACAACGGTAAGTTCCCTGGCATGACCGAGCCTTCAGCGGGTTACCACGGCGTGAAGTTCTTTGAGACCTTTGGAGACTTCGGCTTTACCATGCGCGCACGCATGGAGGTATTGCGCGTGTATGGCTCCGCTCTTTCTCCGTTTTCCGCCTGGCAGATCCTGCAGGGCGTTGAGAGTCTGCATGTTCGCATGGAGCGCCATTGCACCAACGCCCGCAAGGTGGCTCAATTCCTCAAGGATCATCCGCGGGTCGCATGGGTCAACTACCCTGGCATGCCCGAGCACCCGCAATACGATTTGGTGCACAAGCAAATGCGAACGGTAGACGGCACTCCGGGTGCGTCCGGCCTTTTGGCCTTCGGTGTCAAGGGAGGTATGGACGCTGGTGTGCGTTTCATCGAGGCAGCACAGATCATGAGCCATCTGGCCAATATCGGAGACACCCGCACGCTGATCATTCACCCGGCATCCACAACGCACGGTCAACTGGAAGCAAAACAACAATTAGACGCTGGCGTTTTACCGGATATGGTGCGTATGTCTGTGGGCATCGAACATATCGACGACATACTTTGGGATATCGACCAGGCACTAAGCGCCTAAGCAAATGGAGACGACTATGACTGAAGCTTCGCAACCCTGTCTGCTTATCAATGTTGATCCCAACGGTGTAAAGACCTTAACGCTGAATCGACCAGAGGCGTTCAATGCATTGTCTGAAGAGTTGCTTGCTGAACTGAAGAAGGCGTTGGACACCACGGCATCGGAAAAGGCGGTGCGCGTGGTCATTCTCGACGCACGCGGAAAGGCCTTTTGTGCAGGACACGACCTTAAACAAATGCGTGCAACACCGTCGTTGGGCTATTACCAGAAATTGTTTGAAAGGTGCACGGAGGTAATGCTGGCCTTGCAAAGTCTTAGCGTGCCGGTTATTGCCAAAGTGCAGGGTCTTGCCACAGCCGCGGGATGTCAGCTGGTTGCCATGTGCGATCTTGCAGTTGCTTCCAATACGGCCCGCTTTGCCGTGAGCGGTGTCAATATGGGTCTATTCTGCGCAACTCCCAGCGTTGCTTTGTCGCGCAATGTTGGCCGCAAGGCGGCTTTCGAAATGCTGGTAACTGGTGCGTTCATCAGCGCTGAAGAAGCGCGTCAACAAGGCCTGGTGAACCGCGTGGCGGAACCCGAAATGCTGGACGCAGCCGTGTATGAACTGGTGCAAAGCATTCTGGCCAAACCCCGCGTGGCAGTGGCCATGGGTAAAAAACTCTTTTATCGCCAATTGGAAATGGGCATTGCTGATGCATATTCGAATGCGGCACAGACGATGGCGTGTAACATGATGGAACATGTGGCCCTGGAAGGAGTGCAAGCCTTCATCGATAAACGAACACCAGACTGGCGCAGTTAATTTTTTAGTTCGAACCAAGGACCTAAGGATTAGGCCCAAAATCCTGCGCGGCTGTAATGCAACTTCAAAAAATCAATCCATAAGCGAACCCGCAAAGCCAAATGCTTGCGCTGTGGAAAAACAGCGTAAATACCATTGGGCGGTGCGGCGAAATCTTCTAAGACGCTGACCAATTTTCCTTCTGCAATCTCCGCCTCCACCTCCCACGTACTGCGCCATGCAATCCCCCAACCGCGCAAACACCAGTCATGCAAAACCTGACCGTCCGAGCAATCCAAAGGTCCTGAAGGTTTAAGGTACACCACTTCAAATCCGTCCGCCTTGGGTAACTTAAACGCCCAGCCCCGCGTTTGGGAGGCGTCGCTGGACAAGGATAAACAATCAAACCGCGCCAAATCGCTGGGCTGCTTTGGCACGCCGTGGCGGGCGAGGTAGTCGGGGGTGGCAACACACAGACGCCGGTTGTCCGCCAAACGCACACTCACCAAAGAGGAATCCGGCATATCTCCAACGCGCACCGCGCAATCAAACCCTTCGCCGGCGATATCGACGACTCGGTCGCTCAAGTTCAAAGACACCGTGACATCGGGATGCAACGCATGAAACAGCGGCACCAGCGGTGCCACGTGACGCCGCCCGAACCCAGCGGGTGCGGTCATACGCAAATGTCCACTGGCCTTGACTCCACCCGCACTCACGCTGGCCTCTGCGTTGGCCAAGTCCGCCAACAAGCGTTGGCAATCCTCTAAAAACGCACTCCCTTCGTGGGTCAAGGTAATGCGCCTTGTGGTTCGTATCAACAACTTCACCCCTAGTTGCTCCTCTAACCCGTCCAAGCGCCGCCCCATGATCGCGGGCGCCACGCCTTCGGCTTTGGCAGCGGCCGTGAGGCTGCCGCGTTGGGCAACGGATACAAAAGACTCTATTTGTTTGAACTTATCCATTCTTACCTCGACGCCAGGACAACGCCCGCTTGAACCAAGTCATCCACTTCCTGAGCCGAGTATCCCAAGCCCTGCAAGAGCTCGCGCCCGTGCTCACCCAACTTAGGCGGGTTCAGCCGCAAGCCCGGGCGCTGGCCGTCCAGCGTGATCGGCAACAAGGGGGTTGCGGTCTCGCGCCCATCCGGCAAGGTCATCGGGGCTAAGCCACCGGTTGCGATCAAGTGGGGGTCGGTAAATAAATCTTGGGGGTCAGTGATGGGCGCAAAAGGCAAACCGTTTTTCTCGAACACGGCTGCCAATGCTTTCGCGCTGTGGCCTGCGAGGCGCTCGCGCAACAAAGGCATCATCCAATCTCTGGCCAATACCCGATCGTTGTTTGTTGTGAGTCGCGGATCAGCAAACCAATCGGCAAATCCAAAAGCTTCGCAAAAAATCTTCCACTGCGAATCACCCACGACCGCCAAAAAAATTTGCTCACCGTCGAGAACGCTAAAGACATCGTAAATTCCCCAAGGAGAAATACGCTCAGGCATGGGAGCAGCAGCCTTGCCCGTCACCGCGAACTGCAGCATGTGTTGCGCCACTAAAAAAATATTGTTTTCAAACAGCGCCGACTGCACTTCTTGGCCTTTGCCCGTTTGTTCGCGCTGCATCAAAGCCGCCATTGCGCCCATCGCCCCAAACAGCCCGCCCATGATGTCATTCACACTGCTTCCCGCTCGCAAGGGGTCGCCGGGTCGGCCCGTCATAAACGCCAAGCCACCCATCATTTGCACCACCTCGTCCAAAGCGGTCCGGTGGTCATAGGGTCCCGGTAAAAACCCTTTGTGGCTGACATAAATCAGGCGTGGGTAAAGCTGTGACAACGCAGCGTAATCCAACCCGAGCTTTTGCATGGTGGAGGTCTTGAAGTTTTCACTGACAACGTCTGCGCTGGCAACCAAGCGCATCACAACCTCTCGGCCTTGCGGGCTTTGCAAGTCCAGGGCGATACTCTTTTTGTTGCGGTTAAACAATGGGTAAAACCCCGCGCCGCTGCCTAACAAGCGCCGGGTACTGTCCCCAGTCAAGGGTTCTACCTTGATAACCTCAGCGCCCAAGTCGCCCAGCGCCATGCCACAGGTCGGGCCCATCACCATGTGCGTGAACTCCACGACGCGAACGCCATGCAAGGGAAGTGGTTTCGGTATAGTCATTTTTGTCACAAATGGATTCCTATTTACAAGCATAGTAACTGCCTAAGGTTGGAATACATTACAAGCCTGAGACTGTATTCTTGTTTTTTGGAAAGACCCCCTTATGGCTACCGCCCGCACTACCCTTCACCGCTTGCACGTTGCACCTGTATTGCAAACCTTTATTGACTCCAAGGTCTTGCCAGGAACCGGGATTTCTCCTGCACACTTTTGGCAGGGTTTTGATGCGTTAGTCGCTGATTTGGCACCCAAGAATATCGCACTGTTAGCAGAACGCGATCGGCTCCAAACCGAGATGGACGCGTGGCATCAAGACCACCCGGGCCCGATCAGCGATATGCCGGCATATCAAGCTTTTTTAGAAAAAATTGGCTACTTGGTTCCTGTTCCGAAAAAGACCCGCATCACCACCTCCAAAGTGGATGCAGAACTGGCAGTGCAAGCTGGCCCGCAATTGGTCGTCCCGGTGCTGAACGCGCGTTACGCACTCAACGCCGCCAACGCCCGCTGGGGCTCTTTGTACGATGCCTTGTACGGGTCTGACGTGATTTCCGAAGACGATGGCGCCACCAAGGTAGGCCCCACTGGCAAGCCTTACAACCCCAAACGCGGGAAAAAAGTGATTGCCTATTCGCGTCATGTCTTAGATCGCACTGCACCGTTACGCAAAGGCTCGCATCTGCATGCGATCGGCTACCGCATCAAAGACGGAAAGCTTTCCATCAAACTCAAAGACGGCAGCACCACCAGCTTGCAGAGCGCCAGCCAGCTCGTCGGATTTCAAGGCGACGCCAAAGAGCCTTCTTCTGTTTTATTGCAACACAATGGATTGCACCTCGACCTGCGCATTGATCGCAACACCCCTATCGGCAAAACCGACGCGGCGGGCGTGTGTGATTTGGTCCTTGAATCAGCGCTCTCAACGATTTTGGACTTAGAAGACTCGGTCGCGGTAGTGGATGCACAAGACAAAGTCTTGGCGTACAGCAACTGGCTGGGCATTCTCAATGGCACCTTGACAGAAACGATCCACAAAGGCGACAAAACCTTTACCCGCGGCCTCAACCCCGACCGCGTATACACCGGCGCAGACGGCAAGGCGGTCACTTTGCATGGCCGCTCGCTCATGTTTGTTCGCAACGTAGGCCACCTGATGACCAACACGGCCATCACCTACACCGGCGCTGACGGGAAAACGCACGAAATTCCAGAAGGAATTTTGGATGCGGTCGTTACCACCACCATCGCCATGCATGACTTGCAACGCACCAAAAAAGATGCCATTCGCAACTCTCGCAAAGGCTCGGTGTATATCGTCAAACCCAAAATGCACGGCCCCGCCGAAGTCGCTTTCGCCGACGAGCTTTTTGGACGCGTAGAAAAAATGCTCGGCTTGCCTGCGAGCACCGTCAAGCTGGGAATCATGGATGAAGAACGCCGAACCAGCGTCAACCTGCAGGCCTGCATCGCAGCGGCCAGCAGCCGTGTTGCGTTCATCAACACTGGCTTTCTCGACCGCACAGGTGACGAGATGCATACCGCCATGCACGCTGGCCCCATGGTTCGCAAAGGCGATATGAAAAGCAGCGCGTGGATCCAAGCCTACGAGCGCAACAACGTATTGGTCGGACTGGCCTGTGGCCTTCGCGGAAAAGCGCA
>SXSX01000210.1 GCA_005793295.1 Burkholderiales bacterium
GATTGTGGTGCGCGAGAACATCGTGCGCCATATTCAGATGGGAAAAACACCCTACCAAGCTTCCTTAGACGGAACCCAAGAAATTGGTTTGGCTGTTTTTGCAACAACAATGTCAATCGTTGCGGTCTTTTTGCCCATTGGATTTATGGGCGGCATCATTGGAAAGTTTTTCCATGAGTTTGGACTCACGATCGTAGTCGCGGTTCTTATTTCGATGTTTGTGAGCTTTACGCTTGACCCCATGCTCTCAAGCATTTGGCACGACCCCACCATCGAACACCACAGCCTAAGGGGGCCACCCGTCAGCTTTTATGACAAAACGATAGGTCGGGTGACGGGTTGGTTTGAACGCGCAACTGAATCCTTGGCAGAAGGCTACCAAAGTATTTTGAGATGGGCTTTGGTTCACAAACTTAAAACCGTTTTTCTAGCCATTGGGATATTTATAGTGAGTATTTTTATGGTGCCACTTTTAGGAACAGAGTTTGTTCCTAAGTCTGACTTTTCCGAAACCACGCTCAACTTTAATACGCCAGTAGGCTCATCCCTCGAAGTCACCGAATTAAAAGCCAAACAAGTAGAAGCCATCGTTCGTAATTTTCCTGAAGTCCGCTATACCGTAACAAGCATCAATACGGGAAGCGCTCAAGGAAAAATCTATGCAAGTATTTATATCCGTTTGGTAGACCGCAAAAATCGAAAGCTCGGCATCGAAGAAATGTCAGGGATTTTGAGGGAGCGATTAAAGCAAGTTCCAGGTATCACCGTGACACACATAGGATTGAATGACTCCGTAGGTGGAAGTAAACAAATTCGATTTTTTATTCAAGGTCCTGACAGCGCGACTTTAGATCGCATAACTAACTCCGCACTTGAAAAAATTCGCGCTATCCCGGGCCTCGTCGATCTAGACTCCAGTGTCAAACCCAATAAACCAACACTCAATATTCAAGTCAAACGCGAGTTCGCCTCAGACCTAGGGCTGAATATTTCGCAAATTGGGGCCAGCCTGCGTACCTTGGTGGCAGGCCAAACCGTGGGCAACTGGCGCGCAGCGGACGACCAGACCTATGACGTCAACGTGCGACTCAACCCGCAAGCCCGTAACTCACCTCAAGACCTTGAACAAATACCTTTTGCAATGGGGACGAATGCTGATGGCAGTTCACGCATCGTCAGACTCAACCAAGTCGCTGTGGTAGCCGAGTCAACTGGGCCCAATCAGGTCAATCGGCGCGACTTAATGCGCGAAGTGTCATTGAGCGCAAACGTGACGGGACGCTCTGCTGGCGAGGTTTCTGCAGACATCAAAAAGGTGATGGACAGCATCGCGATGCCGCAGGGATATATCTTTAAATTTGGCGGCTCTACCAAAGACATGGCTGAGGCATTTAGCTATGCCATCTCTGCGCTGGTCTTAGCGATTGTTTTCATCTATATGATTTTGGCAAGCCAGTTCAAGAGTTTTCTGCAGCCTATTGCGCTTATGACCGCCCTGCCCTTAACGCTTATTGGCGTGGTGTTGGCGTTAATGATGTTTAACTCGACCCTGTCCATGTTTTCCGTCATCGGCGTGGTGATGCTGATGGGCTTGGTGACGAAAAATGCCATCTTGCTGGTTGACTTTGCGATTCGCGCTCGAGAAGAATCCACTGACGCCCAAGGCCAGCGGGTACCGGGCATGGACCGTAATACAGCGTTGCTTATGGCCGCCAAAGTGCGGCTGCGCCCTATCCTGATGACCACCCTGGCTATGATTTTTGGGATGGTGCCGCTGGCTTTTGCGCTGACTGAAGGCTCCGAAATGCGTGCACCTATGGGACAAGCAGTGATCGGGGGCGTCATTACCTCGTCGCTACTGACGCTTGTCGTCGTTCCCGTGGTTTATTGCTATATGGATGATCTAGCGCAATGGATACGCCGATTGATGGGCTTGGAAAAGCCCACAAACCCACAAGATTTGGCCCACCCCCAGTAAAATCACCTTTGATTTTGTTACTCCCAATCGCTTAACCCCAATTCCCACCTGCCATGAAAATCAGCAACACTCCACAAGCCCGCTTCAATATGATCGAACAACAAATTCGACCTTGGAACGTTCTTGATACCCATATCCTTGAATTGCTCACCGTGGTTGCGCGTGAGGAGTTTGTCCCTTCGGCACACCAAGCGCTGGCATTTGCTGATCTTGAGATTCCCATCGGATACGGGCAATGCATGCTTGCTCCCCGCTTGGAAGCGCGGTTGCTACAAGACCTCCATGTTCAAAAACATGAACGGATTCTGGAGATAGGTGCAGGCTCAGGCTACATGGCAGCCTTACTCGCACACCAAGCTAAAAGCGTTTTGACTTTGGATATTCACCCCGAATTGGCTGATCTGGCCTACACCAACCTTCAAAAGTCAGTCATTAAAAATGTTGAGGTTCGGGTCGCAGATGCTTCGCAGGGATTACTGGCAGAAGGACCTTTCGACGCCATCATGCTCAGCGGCTCCGTGTCCAATGTTCCAAAAAAACTCTTAAAACAACTTACAACCGGTGGCCGTCTCATCGCTATCGTGGGGGACGAACCCATCATGAGTGCCTCTTTGTTTACCCGCGTAGGCGATAGCGACTTTCACAGCGTCAAGTTGTGGGATGCAAACGCGCCTCGCTTGGAAAATTTTGCTGAAACCTCGCGATTCGTTTTTTAACTGTTCCCCCTGAGAAAATTCAATGAACCGACCATTTCCACCTACCCGCCTTCGCTTCTTGCCTTTGGTACTGGCAATCGGATGGGGCTTTGGAGCACAAGCTCAAAGCTTGCTTGATTTGTACCAATCCGCGCGCGGCTATGACGCAACGTACCAATCGGCCAAGTCTCAATTTGATGCTACGGTGGCTAAAGCAGACCAAGCCAAAGCGCTGTTGCTGCCTAAAGCAACTTTAGGGCTGAGTTCTTCGCGAACCAATTTAGAAAGCTCATCTAACCCCGCAACCGCCCAAGACCGTGTTTATGGCACCCAGACGGCTACGCTGAGTGGATCACAGCCGCTTTACCGTCCAGCAGATTGGGCCACATACCAACAAGGCATTAAAGGCGGGGAAGCTGCCGGCGCTGCGCTTAAAGCAGCTGAACAAGATTTGATCGTGCGTCTGAGCCAAGCCTATTTTGATGTTTTGGCTTCAAGTGACAGTTTGCAATTTGTTCAAGCCCAAAAAATAGCCGTTCAAGAGCAACTGGCATCTGCGAAACGAAATTTTGAAGTAGGCACAGCAACCATTACGGACACCCGTGAAGCCCAAGCGAGGTATGACTTAGTTCTAGCCCAGGAAATTGCAGCCGACAATGATTTGCGTGTCAAAAGTTTGGCATTGGTGCAGTTGGCAGGATCGCCCATCGTACAACCCAAACCCGTTGCCGCCCCAATTGCTTTAATGAATGTCACGCCCAACGACGTTAATGCCTGGGTCGCACAATCTCAATTGGAAAACCCCGCTTTGCAACAACTGCAAGTCAGCTTGGAAGTCGCAAAACTTGAAACATCCAAAGCCCAAGCCGGCCATTTACCAACGTTGGATTTAATTGGAAGTTACCAAGCAACGAGCAATAACGGAACAAGTATTTCTACAAGTAACTCCGGCAGCAACGTAAGCTCTCTCAATTTGTCGCTCAACATTCCTGTCTTTGCCGGTTTCTCCACACAAAACAGAATACGTGAAACAGTTTCCCTTGAAGCAAAAGCCCGTACCGATTTAGAAGGCAGCCAACGCACCGTTGCCCAAGCCACACGCGCCGCTTTTTACGGTGTGCAGTCTGGATTAGGCCAAGTCAAAGCGCTGGAAGCTGCAGAAGTGTCTAGCCAAAGCGCTTTGGACGCAAACAAACTAGGCTACCAAGTGGGTGTCCGCATCAATATTGATGTACTGAACTCGCAAAGCCAATTGTTTGATACTAAAGCCAAACTTGCCAAAGCGCGTTATGACGTTCTGGTTGGTGGGCTCAAGCTGCGTCAGGCAACTGGCTCACTCAAGGTGGAAGACCTTGAGCAGGTCAACGCACTACTGGCGAAATAACCCACGCTCATGCAAAAAACCCGCCACAGCGTTGCTCGCACGAAGAGCTGCGCCTTGGTGGGCATGCGCAAATGCCAGAGCTGCGCTACTTGCACTCTCTAGCACTTCTGGCTTGCTGCTTAGGTTCAAGGCGAATTCAACCGCTTGCGCCATATCTTGAACTTGCACAGCTGCACCTTCTGCAATAGCCAACTCTGCGGCTTGTGCAAAGTTAAATGTGTGCGGCCCCATCACCACAGAACAACCGCAAGCAGCCGCCTCGATGAGGTTTTGTCCACCCAAAGGAGCAAAACTACCACCTAAAAGTGCCACATCGGCCAGTCCAAAATACAGCGACATCTCTCCTAAGCTGTCGCCTATCCATACATCTGCGGGTGGGAATGCCATGGGGTCTTGGCTTCGCCGAGCAACGCTCAAGCCGGCAGATTCAAACAGGTGCGCCACCGCTTCAAAGCGCTGCGGATGGCGAGGCACGACGAGCCACTGAACTGCCTGGGTTTTCAGAACATCCAAAAGCATTTGCTCTTCGCCTTCACGAGAACTTGCCAACATCACAACGGCTTTGTTTGTTACCAGGCGCATCGCGCGTCCTTGGTTCAATTGCTCAAGGTTGGGCTTTTGGTCGAACTTGAAGTTACCTAAAACACCGCCCACTTTCGCGCCCAGGTAACGCAGACGCGTCGCATCCTGCTCCGTTTGTGCCCAAACAACGCTCAACCTGGAATAAGCTGGACCAGCAATCCAATGCAAGCGCTGCGCCGTGCGGAGTGATTTCTCGCTGAGACGGGCATTAATGAGGCACAAAGGGACGTGAGCACGCTCACAAGCAGCAACCCAATTAGGCCAGACTTCGGTTTCCACCAACAACCCGATGCGCGGCTTAAAGTGTTGCAAGAATCGATGGGTGGCTTGGGGCGTATCCCAAGGCTGCCATACCTGCACATCGCCCACTTGAAGCAAACTTTGTCCTTGTTGACGCCCAGTCGCTGTACCGTGGGTGAGTAGGAAGCGCATGCCTGGTAAGGCCCTGCGTAATTCTGAAATAAAAGAGGCGACTGCACGGGTCTCGCCCAATGAAACGGCGTGAACCCAAACAAAAGGTCCCCCGACTGGGACGAGTTCAGCATAGACACCAAAGCGCTCATTGATGTGATGGCCATACAGGGGCTCCACTTTTGCCCGGTGCTTTAACTTAAGCCGAAGCAAGGGTTGCAAGCAACGCATCAGCAGGGAATAAAACCACAAAATCATAGAGTCAAAGATGTGTCAACGGCATAAAGCCGGTGTGGCCAATTTTTCCCACGCCTGCCAAACGGAATCCACATCGGGAGTTGGTGATGCAAACACACTGGCGTGCAGTGGGCTAGCGTGGGGACCAGTTCGCCACGCAGTATCAAAGTTGTAAATCTGAACATGTGCAAGCCCTAGCGCAACTGCGATATGGCTGATACCGCTGTCCACACCGATCACCCCCGCACTTTGGGCGAGTGTGTCAACCAATACGTCTAACTCCATGGTGGGCCAGACCACCGCGTCCTCCAGCGCTTTTGCAATTGACTGGCTCGTCTTTTTTTCTTGGTCATTGCCATGCACCAATGCGACTTTAAAGCCTTGGTGATTGAGCCGTTGTCCGACCTTAATCCAAGAATCAACGGGCCACTGTTTGTCTGCGCGTGAAGTCCCGTGCACCAAGGTCACTATGGGCTTACGTGGAGCGAACTCATTAGGCGCTAGGCTGCGTATACCCATCCCCGGCTTAGGCACCAAGCCAAAGCGCACAGGACCAGCGACTTCGTAATCCAATGCTAATGCGCATAACAAGCGGGAGCGATCGACGGCATGGACATGGGGCTCCAACGTAAATGCAACATCAGCCACCCAGCGTGCAGGCGCTTCAAAACTGGATCCTTCCGTTTGATTGCCTAGGCTGTAGCGCTTTCCTGTACTACTCGTTCTAGCCAAGCGTGATACCAATGCCGATTTACTTAAACCCTGAAGATCGATCACTGCATCATAATTTTGGGATTGCAACTCTGCTTTAAACGCACGCCATTCGCGCCGAGTCGCTGCAGACAAGGGCGAGCGAACCC